>DAOWAL010000028.1 GCA_030634615.1 Candidatus Aenigmatarchaeota archaeon
AAAACCTGCAAAGAACCTTGGCGACATTTACAAAGAAAGACTCGTTGAGTGGAGAAAAGAAAACGTTGTTACAAGAGCAGAAAGGCCAACAAGGCCTGACAGGGCCAGAACACTTGGTTACAAAGCAAAACAGGGTTTTGTCATAGCAAGAGTCAGGGTTTTAAAGGGAAAAAGAAAAAGACCAAAATTTACAGCTGGAAGAGTACCTAAGAAAAGAGGTAGATTTTTCCCAATAGGGAAATCCAAGCAACTCCGTGGAGAGGAAAAAACAGCAAGGAAATTCCCAAATCTTGAGGTTTTGAATTCATACTATGTCGGAGAAGACGGGATGAGTGTGTGGTATGAATGCATCTTGGTCGATCCTGTGAACAAAAACATATCAAAGGACAAAGAAAGAAAATGGATAAACGAAAGACAACACACGAGCAGGGTTTCAAGAGCTCTTACATCTTCTGGAAAGAAAATGCGTGGTCTTAGAAAAAAGTAAACCCGTTATTTTTTAAAATAAATCATATTCACAAAAACCAAGTTTATTTTACGCAAGCGGATAAGATGGATGAGAAAACTGCGGATCTCCTGTATATTTATTCCCTGGTCCAAGTTGCGTTTTGTTTGTAACAGGATAATTTTTCATATCTACTTCGTTCATAGTTATTATAAGTGCAGTTTCAGCAGCTGCCAAAAAACCAATTCCTAATGGATGTAGTATTTTTTTCATGGTTTGTTCTTTTCTAGAACAAATAAAAAACCATACTGTCACAACAATTTATATCGATATTGTATATTATTTACCATGCGGATAGTATTTGACATGGGCGGTTCTATAATCTGTCCAGAAGGAACGCCAGACATAAATTTTGTTAAAAAATTCTCTAAATTTCTCATAGGTCTCAAAAAGAAAAGGCATGGCATAATAATTGTAACAGGTGGAGGAAGAGTTGCTAAAAATTACATAAAAGCGGCAAGAGAGTTTAAGCCTGATGAGGACATTTTAGATTCAATAGGCATACTCGGCACAAGAATGAATGCAAATGTCATAATTTCTGCCCTTGGCAAACATGCGTACAGAAACGTTGCTGAGACAAGAGAAGACTTAGAACATGGTATAAATAGTGGTAAAATAGTTGTTATGGGAGGAACAGTTCCCGGGCAGACAACAGATGCTGTCAGTGTTGCAGCTGCACAATTTTTCTCTGCTAAAATGATTATCATAGGAACTGATGTTAAGGGAATTTATGATAAAGATCCAGACAAATATAAGAACGCTAAACTTCTCAAAAAGATAAGCGCAAAAAAATTATTCAAAATGGTCAATGTAAAAAAACACACCGCAGGACCACTCACAATAATGGATCCTGTTGCAGCAAAACTGCTTTGCAAAAATAAGATCAAGACAGTTGTTTTGAATGGTAGGGATCTTGCTAACATTCAAAAAGCAATAAAAAATGAAAGATTTGTAGGATCTGTCATAGAATAGGTGTTAATTGTGTACGTTGTTGTTTACATAACATGCCCGGAAATAAAGGAAGCAGAAAGAATATCAAAGATACTTCTTGACAACAGGCTTGCAGCATGTGTCAATGTAATTCCTAACGTCACGTCATTTTTCTGGTGGGCTGGCAAAAAACAAAAAAGTGAAGAACTAATGCTCATGGTTAAAACAAAGAAGAATCTTCTTAGGAAAATTGTTAAAAAAGTTAAGGAAATACACCAATACGAAAATCCGGAAATAATAGCAATTCCAATTATTGGTGGGTCAAAAGAATATACTGACTGGATAGAAGAGGAAACTGGAAATTAAAGGTTTTTATATTGGTTGAACATCAATTCAACAGTTCTTCTCGTGACATATGGTTTGTGATGTCTAAAACCACCACCAAATGATTTTGGTATATGCATAAGTTCGTGTATAATTGTTTTTATTTGCTCTTCCTCTGAGAGTTTATTGTATTTTTCTGTTATTATCTCCACAACATATTGCGCAGGTATACCAAGCGCCCTTTGCATTATTCTCGGTAAAACATGGATCCTTGCTAATGTGTATCTGCTCTTAGATCCAAATGATCTCATAAACCAAACTCTTGAAATATCTATGTAACTCATACCGAGTTTGTCGACTACATTCTTTGCTATTTCTGCAATATCCGGAGCTCTTTCGTATTTTATCATAATTTAAATTATAGTTTAGGAAATAAAGAATATGAATCTTTTTGACGGTTTTAGGAGTGAAGTCAGAAAATCTATTTCAAAGGCTACAAAAGTTAAAGCAGAAGAAATAGTAATAGAGAATCCTCCACAGCCAGAATTTGGTGATTTATCTTTTCCATGCTTCACACTTTCCAAACAATTAAAAAAATCTCCTGATATGATAGCAAAAGAATTGTGTGAAAAAATAAAGCCGTCAGGATCAATTGCAAGAATTGGCCAGAAAGGCGGTTATCTGAACTTTTTTGCCAACTGGGATATAATTGGCCAAAAAACAATAGAAACCGCTATTAAACAGGATAACGATTTTGGCAGGAGTAAAGGCAAAAAAGAGAATGTAATGATTGAATATTGTCATTTCAATACACACAAAGCTGTGCATATAGGACATATACGTACGGCATGTCTTGGTGAATCATTATCAAGAATACTCGATTTTTCAGGTTACAATGTCATAAGAGCAAATTATCAGGGCGATATAGGTCCTCATGTTGCAAGATGTGTATGGGGAATCATAAATATCCATAAAGGAAAAGAACCAGTTGAAAACAAAGGAAAATGGCTTGGTAATGTATATGCTGAAGCAAGTATCAAACTTAAGAAAAATGAAAAATACACAGATGAAGTAAATGAAATAAACAAAAAAATATACTCAGGGGATCTGCAGCTTTCCAACCTTTGGAAAAAAACCCGCCAGTGGAGTCTTGATTATTTTGACACTATTTACAAAAGTTTTGGTATTAAATTTGACAGACTATTTTTCGAAAGTGAAGTTGAAAAAACCGGAACAAAGATATCAAAAGATCTAACAGACAAAGGTATTGCAAAAGAGAGCGATGGTGCAACTATAATCGATCTTGAAGAGCACGGACTTGGAGTTTACATACTTCTCAAATCTGACGGAACTCCGCTCTATTCAGCAAAAGATATTGGTCTGGCAGATCTCAAATTAAAAGAATATAAAATAGATAAATCAATACATGTCGTTGGGTCTGAACAAAAGCTTTATTTCCAGCAACTATTCAAAACATTTGAACTTTCAGGTTCTCCTCTTGCCAACAAGAGTTATCATCTATGTTATGAACTTGTCAACCTTCCGACAGGAAAAATGGCTTCAAGAGAAGGCCAGGTTATACTCTATGAAGATGTTTTAACAGAACTTGAAAAACATGCAATGGATGAAACCAGAAAAAGAAACAAGAAAATGGATAAAACAGAAATTGAAGAAATTTCAAAAAAGATAGCTTTGGCATCTTTAAAATATGATATGATAAAAATTTCGCCTAATAAGACAATAATATTTGACTGGGAGAAGGCACTTGATTTTGATGGCAATGCTGCACCATATTTACAGTACACATATGCAAGGGCAAATTCTATTTTGAAAAAAGCAGGAAAATGTCCTGATGTGTATGACATGTCTCTTTTGAAAGAGCCCCATGAAAGACACATGATAAAAACAATTTCAGAATTTCCGGAGATTATAATCAATGCGGGCAGAGACATGAGACCGCATTATATTGCCAATTTCTGTTACGAACTTTCAACAAAGTTCAATGAATTTTATCAATTCCTTCCAGTGCTCAAAGAAAAAGGCAAAATCAGAGATTCAAGAATAGCACTTGTAAAGGCAGTTTCTATCACTTTGAAAAATGCTATGAATCTTTTAGGCATGGAAGTTCTTGAAAGAATGTAAACAAATTTTATTAACAGCTTGTTACAATAATTTATTTATGAGAAAAAATATCGCAGCATTATTTTTGATATCCATAATATTTACAATGGGTTGTGTGACATTTGATGAAGAGCCAAGTGGAATTACATGTATAGATCCAGAAAAACTCATAGATAACAGGTGTTGTTTTGACGAAGATAATAACGGTGTTTGTGACATAGACGAAATGGTTTGCCCTGAAACATGTGACGACAGTGATGATTGTACGAATGATCACTGTTCTCTGCAAACAAAATTCAAATGTGAAAATGACGCAATAATACCATGTTGCGGAAACGGAATTTGTGAAGATCCTGAGGATGTTGCAAACGAATGTCCTGAGGATTGTGATGTTATTCAAATGACCGATTTCTACCACAGACTCGGTGGCCCGGATTATATGGATGGCGATAAGTTTGTTTTCATACACACGGGAAGCAATGAAACAGATAAAAGTCCTGATTTTTCGGTTAACATAACTGCAACAGTCAAAGATCTTGTTAATATAAGGACAACATATAACTGTACAGACAGTGCTACTGGAAATGTTATCGACAGCATAAATGTAGACATGATTGAAGTTGTCGAGGGATATCCAACGTTTGGGCATGAAAATGAATTTGAAAATGACGAATATACCATGTACACGTCTTTCTATTCTGAAGAACTCAAAACAAGAATAGACGTAGATGAATTGGAAATAGGTAAAACAGTTGAATTCAGGGTCAGGATAACAAAACAGGATTACAAAGTAAGAAGCGATCTTATATGTGACTTTGACTTCTACTTCCTTGAGCCACTGAAACATGTAAAGAAAGAACTAAAAATATCATATATTTAGATTATTTTCTAATATCAAATTTCAAGAAGTTCTATACCTTTTGGTCCTATTTCAAAGGGGTGTATATCACTTGAATGGTTGGTCATTCTCATCTTTCTTATGTTAAGTGACCTTTTGCATTTCGCTATTCCTAAATATTGCAAAAGTATGACACTATCTACCATAAATTCAACAACACCAAACCTTGAAAGATTTTTACTATCTTCCTGAACCTCAGCAACAACCAAAACAGTTTTCCCCAGATCTTTGAATTTCTGAAGCATTGAAAAAAGACTTTTTCTAATTTTATAAGGATTCTGCATGTAAAGTTCAAACATGCTTATGGAATCTATTACCACTCTTTTTGCTTCATTTACACCTTTGCTGAGTGATATGTTTTCCATTAGTTTTTCTACATCGTATGGCTCTACATGTAGCACTTTTAGATTACCTTCTTTTTCGAGTGCATCTAAATCCCATCCGAATTTCGCTGCTTGTTTTTTGATATTTTTTATCGTGTCTCCTGTTGTGATGTAAAGTCCTTTTTCATTGAATTCTTTCACTCCATTATGTATGAACTGTGCAGAGAAAATTGATTTCCCTGTACCTGTTTTTCCTGAAATAAGATTTACACTTCCTTCTTCAAAACCGCCTTCTATTAAATTATCGAGACCTGGGATACCTGTTGAGACTCTCATGATAATTATAATGACAAAGAGTATAATAAATTTTTTAAAAAATCAAATCAAATACGAACTATGATTAGGGAAACAGTTGTTGCCGGAACTTTCTATCCGCAAGAAAAAAATGTACTCAAAAAAGAAATTAAAGATTTTTTTAAGGATGTTGAAAAAAGAAAATTTCAGCTTGTTATATCTCCGCATGCAGGATATGTTTATTCAGGAAAAACAGCTGCTCATGCAATAGGATCACTAATGACCGCAAAAAAGTTCATAGTACTCGGTCCAAATCACAACGTAATGGGTAGTGATTTTTCAATATTTTTAGATGGTGAGTGGGTCACACCACTTGGCAACGTAAATATCAATTCAACTCTTGCAAAAGAACTTTTGAAATGTGATATTATAAAAGACGATGAAATTGCACATGAATATGAACATTCCATAGAAGTTCAGCTCCCGCTTATTCAGCATATTGTTGAAGATTTTTCATTCGTCCCAATTAGCATAAAGAATATGGATTATTCAAAAGATTTTCTAAATAAATGTGAAATACTTGGCAAACATATTGCAAACATAATCAAAGACAATAACATCAATGTTATTGCATCATCTGATTTTTCTCATTATGTTCCGTCAGATGTTGCAGACGATAAAGATGGTGCTGCAATTGAAAAAATAAAGTCTCTTGATCCAGACGGTTTTTTCGAAGTCCTGGACAAAGTCAATGCTTCTGTTTGTGGTTATGGTTCTATTGCCGTTCTCATGTATGTTGCAAAAGAACTTAAAATGAAAACAGTAAAGGTAATAGATCACAGTGATTCAGGAGACGTCTCCGGTGATAAATCTTCTGTTGTGGCTTACTATGCAATCGGGTTTAAATGATTTCGTTTAACCATCTGCCTTTCCCTGTATTGACTATAACTATTTTCTTGCTGTTGGGAATCTCATTTTTCCTATCAAGAAGAAGAGCGAGTCCGGCTATGCCGGAATGCTCACAATTTACGCCCTGAGATATCGCAAGATCATAAGCTTCTTCAAGCGAACCTTCGGAAACTACGTAAACGCCCGAGTCCTTTCCAACAAAACCAAATTTCTTGTAGAATCTTATCCATTGTTCGTTGTAGTGAACGAAAGGCAGATGTTGTGAATAGAGCATATACGCATTGCTAGTTGAGAGGTTCACTGTTGCTCCTAGTATATTCATTGTTCTGAATTTATTAGTGTCGGCTTCCAGTCTCGGATCGTGAACCTTAACTTTCAGAATTTCCCTTCTCATTATTGTGCATATGTTTTCAAACAGAGAACCTGTTCCGAAAGGGACGAATACGTAATCTGCTTCTTTGTTTATTATATCGTAAGACATCCAATCGTAGAATATAGTATTAGGATCAAGTGCTTCATTGGATGTTATATCGAACCCATTTTCGTTGTTTGTCATTGCAAGTACTTCTTCAGTTGAAAATGGTTTTCTCGAAAGATTGGTTTGGTATACTTCGCAGTAGTTGTTCTTCAAATAATTAAGTATTTTGTCCGGCATGTGAATATCAACAAGGACCTTCACTTTTGGCAAGTTGAATTTTTTGAACATCTCGGCAAGTGCCACTGCGGCATTGCCTGAACTTATTATTGAAAATCTCGGAAGGGGGCCATTGACATGTCCCATTTTTTTGGCCTCGAGAAATTTCCTATATTGTACAATAATTTCCCATGCCATTCTATCTTTGTGTGTCCCTGTAGGGTTAACACTCTCATCCTTAAGCCATACATTTTTGAAACCAGGAACTTTTATCTGATAGGTCGGAGTAGTCGGATATTTTGGCTTATCTGGTGGAAACTCGGGTCTGTTAGGATCGTTATCAGATCTTATTTTTATTGATTTCAGAATTTCCTCTTCTGATTTTGAAAGTGACATAACTTGTTTTTGAAAGTACAAAATAAAAATAAGTAATTACTTCTTGCCTACCATTTTGTCGACTATTTTTCCGAATGGTGATATCCATCTAAGTTTCTTTACGATTTTTTCAAGTGATTGCAGTACGTAATCGATTTCCTCTTCTGTTGTGAATCTGCTTATACCAAGTCTCAGACTTCCATTAGCTTCTTCATGTGTTAAACCAATAGATGTCAGGACATAGCTTGGTTCAAGACTTCTTGCTGAACAGGCAGATCCAGTTGAAGAACGTATGCCTTTTTGATCCAGGTAACCGCCAAGTGCTTCGCCTTCTATTCCTTTAAATGAAAAGTTTAAGTTGTTGCAAAGTCTTTTGTTACCTTCCGGACCGTTTAGTTTAATGCCTTGGAACTTTGAAATTCCTTTCATTAACTTGTCCCTAAGCGCTGTCATGTGTTTCACATGTTTTTTATCAGAACCAATTTTAGCAGCTTCTGCGAAACCAACAATACCCGGAGTGTTATGTGTTCCGCCTCTCATATCGTTTTCCTGCCCGCCTCCGTGTTGCCATGGTGTGATCTTTGTCCCTGTTTTGACATATAGTGTTCCAACACCCTGTGGGCCGTGTATTTTATGAGCATTGAGTGTTACCAAGTCTAGGTTTTGTTTTTTCACATCAATTTCTGTTTTTGTAAAGCTCTGGCATGCATCTGTGTGAAAACATATCCCATGTTTTTTGCATACTTTACCAAGTGCTTCCATATCGTTTATAGTTCCTATTTCATTGTTCCCGTGTATTATTGAAACAAGAATTGTCTTGTCAGTAATTGCATCGTCAAGATCATTGGGGGAAACAAAACCATCTTTATCAACATCTAAATACGTTATTTTAAACCCCTGTGTTTCTAGCCATTTGCAGCTTTTTAAAACACATTTGTGTTCAACCTTGGATATTATTATATGGTTTCCTCTGTCCTTGTTTGCAAATGCAATTCCCTTGATTGTAAAGTTATTTGATTCTGTTCCACCTGAAGTAAATATTATTTCTTCTGATTTTGCACCTATCAATTTTGCAATAGTCTTTCTTGCGTCACCAATCGCATGCTTTGAGTTTAATCCACGAGAATGTGTTGAAGAGGCATTTCCATATTTTTCCTCTAAAAACGGCATCATTTTTTCAATAACTTTCGGATCAACTTTTGTTGTCGCTCCGTTGTCCATATAAACTTCTTTCATTTACAGCACTTCCTTGGGCAGTTATTTTTGACATGTTTTTCAACTATCTGTATTATCGGAATTACAGTTTTTCCATTGAGCGAATATATTCTTTTTTTACCATCCTGCTTCACTTTGAGAATATTACAGGACCTTAAACTTCTCAAATTATGTGACACTTTGCTTTGCTCTTCTCCAACCTTTTTTGTGATATCACTAACACTCATTGGTCCATCTCTGAGCGACATGACTATGTTAAATTTTGATTTGTTGGACAGGTTTTTGAAAAACCTATAATATGAATTTTCTTTCATATGATTTTTATCTCATATAAACTTTATAAGGTTATGTGCAATATCACGATTTTCTTAGTGGATTTTCAGGTGAATCCTTGCATAAAAACAGTTTTTTTAGGTTCGGATGATTTTTTACATCAATCCCGAGCATTTCTGCGAGTTCTCTTTCAAATAGATTCGCTCCGGGAAAAATTCCTGTTATGCTGTCAACAGTGCATGTTTTTTTGTCAAGGGAAACGCGTATATTGATTGTTTTTTTCTTGTGAATGAAATGATATATTACGTCTATTTCATTGCCAAGGTCTGTTCCCGATATGGACGATACCCTGATGACTCCCAATTCTTTTATTTTGATTACAGTTTCGGTCAGCTTTGTTTTTGGAACGGTTATCCAAAAATTATGATTTTCCTCTTTTGCTTTTTTCCTCTTAAGATACGCTTCAACGTGCATATTACATCTTCTCCATTGCTTTTACTATTGCATCTATTAATGCTTCAGGTCTTGGCGGGCATCCCGGTACATATATGTCAACAGGAATTATTTTATCAAGTGGCCCTTCCACGTTATATCCATCATAAAACACGCCCTTTGTTATCGGACATGTACCATATGCTATTACATATTTTGGATCAGGCATCTGTTCGTATATTGTTTTTATCCTGTCTTTCATCTTAGTCCCGACAGGGCCTTCTATGATTATTATATCAGCATGTCTTGGTGACCCTTTTGCAACTATACCAAATCTTTCCACGTCGTATTTTGGCGTTAGTGCTGCGACTATTTCGATTGAACATCCGTTGCAACCTGATCCTCCTAAATGTAAAACCCATGGTGATTTTTTTCTATTATAACTGATAAATTTTTCAAGAAGTGATTTTTTCACTTTCTTCTTCAATTTCTCTTTATCGGGTTTTAATTTGATAATATTTTCTTTCATAACATTACCACCATGAATATTAGGGCAGCAAGACCAATCAAAAACCATAGCAGATAATCGGATAGTTTTCCCGAGTGTATGTGTCTTAAATTTCTTATACCAAGATTCTTTTTAATGGCGACATAAAAATTATCTGGCCCTATACTAACTTCTGGAAATGGCTCACCACACGTGTATGTTTCTAGTTTCATTTTTTCATATCTGGTTTTCCTGTTTCCCATGAAATATATCAAAAAACCAATTACTGTAAATCCGATGAACACTAAACTAAACACAGACCAGTAATCAAACATAATTAACCACCCAACACCGCACTTATATACTGACTTTGTGAAAACAATGCGTCAACTGCAGGCTCTATAAAGCTGAGACCAACTTGTGGGAATATTCCTATTACTATACATATAATTGTAAGTAATATGACTGGGAACATCATTATTTTTGGCACTTTAATTTCTATAGCTTTACTGCCAAGGAACATTGAAGAAAATATCTTAAGGCCATAAGCAAGTGTTATCGCTGACGTTATCAAAGCAAGTATTGTAAGAATAGGATTTATTTCCCATGTTGCCATGAATATCAGCCACTTGGATGCAAATCCATTCAGTAATGGAATACCTGCCATGGAAAGAACACCTATTCCAACACATATCAGAAGCGGGGTATTTTTTACGCTGAGTTCATTTAGATTTTCTTTTCTTGTCACATACATGGCACAACCAATTCCCATGAAAAGAAGTCCTTTTATTAGAACATTGTTGAGTATGTGGTACATACCTGATGTTATTCCAAGTGTTGTTCCAAGGCCTATTGCCATAGTTATGTAACCCATCTGAGAGATGCTCGAATATGCGAGCATCCTTTTGACATTTATCTGAACAAGTGCAAGTAGTGCTCCTCCTATCATTGTTATCACACCGAAAAATACGAGAGCTATATTGAATTCTATCATGTTGAAAACAAAGAGTATTCTTATTATGCCATAAATCCCTATTGCAGCCGATACTGTTGTAAATATTGCACCTATTGGACTTGGTGTTCCCTCAATTGCATCAGGTTTCCATGCATGGAACGGTATAATAGCAGCTTTGAGAGCAAACCCGCCCATTATTAGGGCAAGAACAATTAGCATTTCCTGAGACTGTGTCACATTCATTGCAAGATGTGCAAAGTTTACAGTTCCAGTTAAACTGTAAAGTAGTGCTATTCCGAGAAGTATGAATGAACTTGCAAATGATCCCATTATGATATACTTGAATGCTCCTTCAATTGCATGTTCATCGAGGAAGAATGAAACAAGTCCGTATGAAGCAACTGAAAGTATTTCAAAAAATACATACATATTGAAAAGGTCCCCTGTTAAAGAAACACCAATCAGACCTGCTGTTAAAAGACACAAAAGGGCATAAAATCTGTGCTTTCTTTCTCTTATGTGCTTCACTGAGTACAATGCCACAAGCGATGAAATGCCTGTTATTAGTAATGCTATGAACATGCTAAGACCATCAGCTACCCAAACTATCCCAAACGGTGCCGCTCGTCCACCAAAAGTAACAACTTCCATCGTGTTGCTAAAATACTCAAAAATCATTATGAAAAACGATGTTAGTATTGCGCCTATTGCAACTTCATCCCTTCTTACGACCAACATAAGAAAGGCCGCTATTATCAGTATGTAAACCGTATATTCCAACATATTCAACCACTCAATTTATTCATTTTATCCGTGTCGTGCGTTCCAAGATGTCTGTAGGCAAGTATTGCTATGCTAAGAGCAAGTGCTGTAAC
>DAOWAL010000030.1 GCA_030634615.1 Candidatus Aenigmatarchaeota archaeon
AAACATTTAATTTGTCCCTGACAACGCCGGAAGGAAGCAGGTGAAACTTGAACACCTGATCACCGACTTTTACAGTGTGACCTGCGTTGTTTCCGCCATTAAATCTGACAACAATATCTGCGTTCTCAGATAGAAAATCAACTATCTTTCCTTTACCTTCATCGCCCCATTGAGCGCCAACCACAACTATTGAATCTCCCATAAGAACAACAATATTTTGGATAGAAGTTTAATAAGACTTGCACATTACAGGCTTTGTGCAATAAGTAGCTTTTGTGTATAAAGTCGGATTTTTGTAAGATACTGTGTCATAATCTGTGTGTTTTGATTCATGAAATGCATGAATTGAAATATCATATAAATATGTAACTACTAGTAAGAAATAACCTTTATAAATCCTAAAATTAAGTATTTTACATGGATTATAAGAAAATTATAGACGATTTAAGTTGGGTTCAAAGTCCAGAAGAAATTGCCTTGCGTAGTAAGCTTCGAGCAGCAGTAAAAGCATGTGATTGGGGAGAACATGGTAAACTTCAAGAACAACTGAAACCAATAGAGACGAAATTCCAATTACGTGAAGCGGGATTAGAACACCCCGTACAATATGCGATTATTGCCAGAACTGAGTATGAAATGTTAAAACATGCAGAGCAAATGGGACCTAAATTAGAAGGTGAATTTAATTTACATCCAGCTGGTCAAGGTGGAATTGGTTTGGACTGGGTGAAGATAAATGAAAGTGGTTTATATATTCCGAGACATTGGCTAAAATGTGAAGGTGTTGATGAAAGTCACCGTGCAATTTTTGGGCACGATGAGGCAAACTGTATAGGTTATGGTACTAATGCTGATGAAATTAAAGAAAAGGTTCTTTTTGGACCAGATAATACCCCACAAGGCAGAGGTACTAGCGAAGGAAAAATTAAAGCATTATGTTCAGAACCTAATTTTGAATGGGTAGAAGCTGCGAAAGAATATGTACCAATACTTTTTGAGCGAGTTGGAACTAAGTATTTGGAAAGTATTAAAAGTGGATATGCGCCCGTATTTGAAGCTCTATTATCCGCTTATCGTTCTGAAATGAAATAGTTTATGTGTAAAAAGTACCCGTTTTGTGTAGAAAGTCAGTCATTTTCACGACTATTTACACAAAGCCTGTATCACAAATAGCATTTCATGTCTCTTCCTTCAGCTTTTGCGTACAGTTCAATGTACGGTTTTATTGTACTGTGGACGATTTTTTTGAACAGAACTTCTTCTACCTGGAAGAAACCTACTGAAGCAGACATTTTGACGGTTATCTTTATTGGACGTTTTTTGCCTTTTTCTATCACAACGTCTTCAATTGAAGAAGACGAATACTTGTGTATGTCTCCAACTTTTGCTTCTTTGTTCAAAAGCAGAGGTATTCGTGCACGTCCTTTTTTCATGTCACACCCGTCTGCAACAAGGATTACTCCTGATTCAAGAGAATCAATTTTTTGTGTTCCCATATGACCAAGAATTCCTTCTAGAACCATTGATCTTACAATGACTTTTTTCTGCAGATTGTCTTTGTATATCTGCGAAAGTATTCTTTCAATGATAGGCATTGATATCATAGCTGAAGACCTTTCATGATTTTCCCGGCCAACTGCCATTCCAGTATCATGAAGAAATGCCGCTATCATAACAGATATTTTACTGTCTTCAAATGTTCCAACGCATTCTTTTTCTAAATTGAATTTTGTTTTCGTACTGTTTAGAATATCCATCATGGTAAGAGCGTTGATAACAACAGTTCTCATGTGAACAGGTCCGTGATCATTGTAATCAAGTCTCTTTATAGAAACCGTGTTCGCATAATCCTGAAGATAATGTATTTCTTCATCATTGATCATAATCTTAGCTACTTCAAGTGCTTTGCCTGATAGCATACCAAGTATTTTTTTATCAAGTGCTAATTCTTTTGGTGATTTCATAATTTCACTTCCTTTATCAAAATTAAGTTTATCTGCCGCCCCAATAATTTGGCGGCTCTTCTGTTATTGTTATATCGTGCGGGTGGGATTCTGCCATCCCTTCTTTTGTTATTCTAAGGAATTTTGCCATCTTTTTCATTTCATTTATGTTTGCACAACCACAGTAGCCCATGGATGAACGCAGTCCACCAGTCATCTGGAATACTATTTCAGCTAATGTTCCTCTGTAAGGAACAACACCCTCAACACCTTCCGGAACAAATTTACTCACGTCTCCCTGAGCGTATCTGTCTGCCGAACCTTTTTTCATTGCATTTACTGAACCCATTCCTCTGTAACGTTTGTATTTTCTTCCAGCCATGTAAACAGATTCACCAGGTGACTCATCTGTTCCTGCAAAAAGCGAACCAATCATAACCATTGACGCACCAGCGGCAATTGCCTTTGCAATGTCACCGGAATTTTTAATTCCGCCGTCTGCTATTATAGGAACATTATGTTTATCTCCTACTTCAACACATTCATGTATTGCTGTTATCTGAGGAACTCCAATCCCTGCAACTATTCTTGTTGTACATATTGAACCGGGTCCCATGCCAACCTTAATAGCATCAGCACCTGCTTTTATTAGATCCGATGCACCTTCCTTTGTTGCGACATTTCCTGCTATTATATCTATTTTGTGTTTTTTCTTAAGATGTTTTACAGTCTTTATGACATTTTCAGTATGACCATGTGCCGTATCAACTGCTATAACATCAGCACCTGCTTTCACTAAAGCTTCTGCTCTTTCAATATCAAACGGACCAACCGCAGCACCGACTAAAAGTCTTCCTTCTTTGTCTTTTGAAGCGTTTGGATATTTTTCTCTTTTTTGGACGTCCTTTATTGTTATAAGTCCTTTGAGTTTTCCTTTTCTGTCAACAATTGGAAGTTTTTCTATCTTGGTTTTGTGCATTATTCTTGTAGCTTCATCAAAGTCTGCATTTCTTACGGTAACAGGATTTTTTGTCATGACATTTTTTACTTTTTCGTTCATGTTCTTTTCAAACCACATATCCCTGCTTGTAAGAATACCTACAACTTTGCCCTTGTCAATTATAATAAAACTTTTGACACCGGTTTTATTTGACATGTCCTCTGCAGTTTTCATAGTGTCTTCCGGGCCAAGCGTCAGAGGATTTCTTATTATCCACGATTCGTATTTTTTCACTCTTCCAACTTCAGCAGCCTGCATTTCTACTGGCATGTTTTTATGGATTACACCAATACCGCCCTGCTGGGCAATTGATATTGCAAGTTTCGATTCTGTAACAGTGTCCATTGCAGCGCTCATGATTGGAATGTTCAAAGAAATATTTTTCGTGAGTCTTGTTCTTGTATCAACATCTTTTGGCAGCACCTTGGATTTTCGCGGAATCAGCAGTACATCATCAAAAGTTAGCGCGATTTTCTTTTTTATTCTTTTCATGCAAGTGCCCCCTGTATATACAGTAATTTATCTATTCTATGTAACGAGGCCTTTTAAAGTTTCACTTCTTTACTGAAAACCAAACAATAGTTACAGGATGTCCATTTTTCTTTACTAAAATAGTATCGCCCCTGTTCAAAGTAATTGTCTGATCAGGCTGACCGTCAACACACAATTCACCGCGTTTCCTGAGATGTGTTAAACGCATCTCTTTTTCAGAAAGTATTTCACCTTTTTTCAGCTTGCCTGCGTATGGGGCAATTGCCACAGCACCAAATTTTGTATCATCTTTTATAATTTCTGCACCGGCAGATTTTGCGTATGCGTATGATCCGCTCGGTGTGTAGAATATAATTCCTGTGTTTCTTTCCTTGCTCTTTTTACCGTTTGCTGTAAGTTCAGAATCCATGATTCTTCTCACATATATTGGTGAAACAAGAACTTCGTTCAAAGCAAAGAACGGTACATCGGTACCATTTATAGCTGTTTCAAGCCTTGGATAAATTCTGAGAAAATAATCTTTTCCTTCTTTTCCTGTCAGAAGTTTTCTTAACTTGGTTTCAAAATCTTTGTTAGTAGCCGACATGTAATGGCCAACAGATCTACCTGGGTTTATGCCAAGCATGGGACATTCAAGTGATGACTGGAACTTAAGAAGTGTACCGTCGCCGCCAACAACTATTGCAAGGTCACATCCCTTTAGTTCCCGGAATGTGTATTCAACGTCATATTCTCTTAATATTGAACACACTTTAAGGGCAATTTTTTCCCCGTAGTTCTTTTTCCAGGCAACAAAAACCTTTGAAAACATAAAAATACCCTAATACTAGAAGTTATAAATCTTATCAGTAATAAACTTTCATGGATTTCGGGTTCGAGAGCTTTGACACCGGATTCTCTGATTTCGACGTTGACGTCGAAGAAGTAGTTGTCAAAAAGACTGGAAAGTACGACAGGATATGGAGAGTCGGAAAGGGTGGCAGCATATGTTTTCATTCACATCACGACAGATACGTCTACTTCGGTGCAATGGATTGTCATGTTTACAAAATTGATTGTGTAACAGGGCAGGAATTGTGGAGATTTAAAGCAGGTGACATAATCCTCGGAAGGCCTTCGGAAGTCCACGAAGGCATGATATTTTTCGGTTCATACGACCAGAATATTTACGCTCTCAATTTCGAAACTGGTAAAGAGATATGGAGGTTCAAGACGGGTGGAAAAATAGGAACCAACAGGCCAATAGTCGACAAAGGTATAGTGTATACGGGTTCACAAGATGGGTATCTTTATGCCATAGAAGCCGCTACAGGAAATGAATTGTGGAGATTTAAGACAGGTGATGAGATAGCTTGTACTCCCACTTCCCATGGAAACATGGTTTTCATTGGTTCATTCGACAGTAATTTTTATTGTGTAGACAAAAGAACTGGACAGGAAATATGGAGATATAAAACCGGTGATAACATACAAATGGACGAACCTGCTCTCGTCTACAACGGCATGGTTTTCGTTACATCTTTCGACAATTACCTTAGGGCAATAAATATTGAGAACGGAGAAGAGATATGGAGGTTCAGTACCGGTAAATACGGAAACACCGGAGGACCGCATCTCTGGAATGGTGTAATCTATCAGGGTTCAAGAGACGGGTTTTTCTATGCGCTAACTCCCGGTGGGAAGGAATTGTGGAGATTTAAGTGTGGAGGAGTAACCCTAGGTTTTGGTATTCTCAACAACGAAATTTACATAACATCTGAAGATGGTTTTGTTTACTGTCTTTCACCCGATGGTAAAGAAGTATGGAGATTCAAAGCAGGAGAAGGTGTTTTCGACTACCCAACATTTTACGATAACAAGATTTATTTTGGTAGCTGGGACTGTAATTTCTATTGTGTAGATTCTATCACGAGAGAAGAAGTATGGAGATTTGAAACAAGTTCAAGAGTTCCTGCTTTAGCTCCGGCAGCAAAAGAATTATTCAAGGCAGAAATAAAGAGAAGGACAAATTTCGAGGAAGCATCTTCTGAAGACAAATACAAAAGCAAAAAGAGCAATGAAATTTCACTCTCTGATTACCATGTCAAAAGTGAATATGCTTCAACGAGCGAGTACAAACAAAAGAGTGACTATGATACTAGTTTTGTAATGTTTGAAAATGTAATGGAGGTCGAAGGATTATGGATTTCGGGTTCGAAAGTTTTGACACAGAACTTTCAGATTTCAAAATAGATTTAGAAACCATGGAAATAAAGAAAGGCGGAAAATTCGACAGAATGTGGGAAGTTGGTTTCGGTGGATCAATTAATAATAGTCCTTCAATACACAACGGTATAATTTATTTTGGGGCAATGGATCATTATTTTTACGCTGTTAATGCGAACACAGGAGAAATTGTTTGGAGGTTTAAAGCCAACAAAGGTATAGAAGAATCATCGCCTGTAATTTACAATGAAAGAGTGTACTTCGGATCATTTGATTATAGTTTGTATTGTCTCGATGCTAAAACAGGTGAAAAAATATGGTCATTCAAAACAGGCGGGGAAATAGATCCTGCGCCATCTGTTTCAGAAGGAATAATTTATTTCGGCTCAAGAGATGGTTGTTTATATGCAGTAGACGTATCAACTGGCAATGAGGTGTGGAGGTTTAGAACTGGAGATGAAATATGCTCATCGCCAAGTATAGAAGGAGATAATGTCTTTGTGGGATCTTTTGATTATAATTATTATTGCATTGACAAAAAAACAGGAAAGGAAATTTGGAGATTCAAAACAGGAGCAGAAATACATAATGACAATGCTTTCAACGTATATAATGGTGTAATATACATAACATCTTTTGATAGCTACATATACGCTATCAATATTGAAACAGGTAAGGAAATTTGGAGATTCAAAACGGGAAAATATGGTAATGCGGGCAGCCCGGTTATGCACAATAATATTATTTATCATGGCTCAAGAGATGGTATATTTTTTGCAATATCAATAGAAGGGAAAGGGATATGGAGATTTAAAATAGATGGCAAGGAAACCATAGATCAACTGCCAGTAATAAATAATGAAAAAATTTATTTTGGGGCAGGTGACTGTAATTTTTATTGTCTGAACTTAGATGGCAAAGAGTTATGGAGATTTAAAACTTCAGGGCCAGTTTTTTCATCCCCATTAATTTTTAATGATACCATATATTTTGGTTCATGGGACTGTCACCTTTATGCAATAAATATCAACACAGGCAAAGAAATCTGGAGATTCGCAACGAGCACAAAAGTTCAGTCTCATTTACCACTACACGAGTCTTTCAGAACAGAGATAAAAAAGGAAATAAGAATAGATGATGAAATAAGTGAAGACAAATACAAATCCAAAAACGAGCAAAGTGTATCTCTTTCAGATTATCATGTAACAAGTGAATACGCAACAACGTCTGAATACAAGCAGAAGAGCGATTATGACACAAGTTTTGTGATGTTTGAGCAAGTTATGGAAAACATAGATATTTTGGAATTTGGGAATGAAAAATTCAGATTTCAAACAATCTGTCAACAACAAGTTTAACATCTTTGAAAACGTCTTCTTTTGGCCTGTCGCCTTTTACAACAAAGAATTTTTCTTCACCTGCTATTTCAGTGTACACCTTTCTGACCTTTTGCAAGAGATCCACTTTTTCAAGCCTGTCGTTTGGTGCAGCTCTCTGACGTTTCAGTGAAATTTCAGGGTCAATGTCAATAAATATTACTACATCGGGTTTTCTAACATTTTTGTTAAGGGTCCTAATCCACTCTTTATCCATGCCGAATATCGCGGATTCGTAAGCCACAGTCGAGTAGAAATAGCGGTCGCATATCACATTCTTCCCTACATTTAATGCAGGATTTACAACTTTTTTGAGATGCTCATACCTATCGGCAGTGTAAAGAAGAGTTATTGATTCAGGTGATGTTACTGTTGCCTTTCCGACAAGCCACATCTTTATGAGTCTACCTATTGCATTTTTTGGATTAGGCTCTTCGGTGTATATTACAGGAATGCCCTTGTTATGCAGATAGTCATAAAGCATTTTTGCCTGTGTTTCTTTACCTGATTTGTCAATTCCCTCAAAAACTACGAACTTTCCTTCCATGTTATCAATACTATTCTATAACACTTATAATTAAAAAACGTTATCTAGTAAGGTACGTTTTTGAGCTTAATTATGTACGCTATTCTGTTTGCTATAATGTGAATTACAGGTGTAATTATAAGAAGTATCACCACCCATTCCCATTTCAAAACTGCTACAAACGACAGTAGTACAAGCATTCCGACTATGAAATCTAATTGGTCAAGAAGCGGAGCAGGTTTTCCCCTCGCAAGTCCTATTCTTCGTTTGATTATTGACCCGACTAAATCGCCAATCATCACACCAAACCCTATCACAAGACCTATTAAGGGTGACATTGGAAGTATGTTGAGTTGTACTGGTGACAAATCCCACGGAAGCAGCGGGAACATAAACATCTGGAATGTTGCAATCAGCATTCCTATGAATGCTCCTGTAAAAAGTCCTTCCCATGTTTTACCTGGTCCCAGAATTTGTTTTCCGCGAAACGTTTTCCCACCATCTATGGGATATTTACCTCTGGATAACATGCAAAGGCCGTTTGCACCGTACGCTGGCCACAGTATCCATACAGCCTCTATAAACGTATAAATGTCTATCATATGAAATCAATAATACAAATCTGGATAGGTGAAATAAATAACAAGTGCATAAAACACACTTAAAAGGCATCATTCAATTTAATTGTTATCTTGGGCTGATAGCTCAGTCTGGTAGAGTGCTCGGTTCGCATCCGAGAGGCCCCGGGTTCAACTCCCGGTCAGTCCATTAAAAGGGGAAATATATGGTAAAATTCCTATATGTAACAGACATTCACGGAACACGTTCAATATACGAAAGGATGTTTAAGTTAGGCAAAGCTCCTGATATAGACTTTATAATTTTCGGCGGTGACCTAACATCTGGGATAAATCCAAGGGGTCAGAAATTTTTCCTGACATTTTACCTGGTACCAAGACTCTGGATTTTTAGAAAACGCCACAAAAAAACTGTTTTTATAATGATGGGCAATGATGATTATGCTTCCAATTCAAAAATTCTCAAAAAAGCAGACAGGTGCAGAGTTGTAAGGCTTATCCACAACGATATAAGAAAAGCAGGTAAAACTAAAGTTGTTGGGTATCCTTTCATAAACGAGACACCTTTCCTTATCAAAGATTGGGAAAAAACAGAGGAAGAAATAGAAAATGATCTCGAATACCTTTCCCACGAAATTGATCCCAATAAAACAATATACGTTTTCCACGCGCCACCTTACAACACAAAGTTAGATATAATGTATAACAAACAACATATGGGCAGCAAATCTATACGAAACTTTATCGAAAAGGAGCAGCCATCAATTTCTCTTCATGGGCACATACACGAATCACCAAAAATGTCAGGAACCATAAAACAAAAAATAGGGAAAACCCTTTGCATAAACCCTGGCAGTGGAAGGATAATAAAAATTGACACTGAAAAAATGACTGTTGAAAAAATCGAAGACACGGAAAATTTTTAAAACTAGAGCACAATAATTAATCTACTTATAGGTGTTTTCCATGGGAGATTTAATCGAAAAATCAATGTGCATGAAGTGCGGTATTGTTTTTGAGACAGCAGACGAATGCCCAAGATGCGGTAAAGGTGAAGACATTGAGATGTATCTTGACATGGAATAAGAACATTTATTATCGCTGGTTATCATAAATGATTATGGAAAAGAAAAGGTCTGTTGATTATTTCGAATATTACAGAAAAAGGGGTGAGTTCAACAAATGGAAAAACATACAGCACCCATCAAGGATTCTTAAGAATTTTCTCATGATAACTTTTTGCAGGTTTATGCCGGATAACCGTTTTCGTTACATGATATACAAAAAATTGGGAATGAAAATCGGCAAAAACGTAAACTTCCTTGGAGTTAAAATGGACATATTCTTCCCTCATCTTATTGAGATAGGAAATAACGTCATGATAGGTCAGGATACAATGCTCGTTGCACATGAATTTCTAAGAGATCACTGGAAAAAAGGTCCTGTTAAAATAGGCAATGATGTTATGATAGGAACAATGTGTCTTGTGCTTCCGGGCGTTACAATAGGCAACGGTGCAACTGTTGCAGCTTATTCTCTTGTGAATAAAGATGTTCCTGCAGGTGCTTTTGTCGGCGGAGTTCCTGCAAAGGTGATAAAGAAATGATTTTGGAAAAAATATCAAACAGAGTTTTTGGAAATAAAAAATATCTTTTGATAATTGCTCTTGCAAACCTTGCAGGATTTTTTACAGGTATCTATTATTACTGGGGGCAATTAATGGATTCGTCTCCTATTCTATGGATTATTATAATCGATTCACCGCTTTCAGTTCTGTTGTTTTCAGTAGTGTGTTTTCTTTACATATTTGGCAAACGCATTCCTGAATTTCTTAAATTTCTAACAGCAGTATATGTAATAAAATACGGTATCTGGACAATGATTACGCTTTGTCTGTATTGGTCGAATTATTTGATTCTCAGCGATCAAATAATAGGAATTGCAAATTTCTTCCTTCACTTTGGAATGGTTCTTGAAGGTGTTGTTTTCATTCCTAAAATCAAAGTGGATAGAATCAATGCACTATTAGTTACATTGCTCGTGATTGGAAATGATTTCATGGATTACGTTGTAGGCACTGTGACGAGAATTCCACCAACGCATGTAGGGATTCTAATGATAGAGAGCTTTGCTGCAACGATTGTGATAACAATTTTAATTATTTTTTACCAGAACAAGTTATCCTAAAGTTATCAGATTGATTTAAGGTGATTTTTAACAACATTAAATTTCATATTGAAAATCTTTTTTATAATTTCTTTACCTTGCATAAAATCCACCTTCTCACCGTAGTAGTTTATACTATTTCTTATCCATCTGATTCTGTCGAATTGATTATAATCGAAATCCGGGATTTCTTTTTTCAAAAGTTCTCCTACACATACATGTGAAAGAACCTTGTAACCTTTTAATATACAAAGTCCTTCCAAGACTTCTCTCAGAGAATCGTAAGCAAGCGATACATATGCCGATATGTTATACTCGTTAACATCAGCTGTTTCCACTGTTTTTTTCTTGATTTCGGACATTTCTATGAGCGATTTTATCAGTTCATGATCTATTCTTGTCTTCCTTATCATACCCTTTCTCAGGCATTCTTTCAGATCCATTTTACAGCCCCCTGAATCGTTATTCCATTAAGAATATTGTTAATCAGATGATTGTTTTTAATTTCCTTAATATCCTTCACTGCAAAGATTTGCAACCTTCTGTTCAATTTCCTTTCAAATTTCTCCCTATCTTTGAACTCGGTGGTTTTCTCCGATATTATCACAAGATCAAAATCGCTTGTTTCAATGTCCATACCATATGATCCCGAACCAAAGAATACTATCGTTGGTCTCATGTAAAATTTGTCAAGAGCTTCCAGAATCCCAGAGTTTCGTAACTTTGTTATATTGTAAAAAACTTTAACATCTCTGTAATAATTACTATCGATATTTGCACTATACAAATTCAGCATC
>DAOWAL010000053.1 GCA_030634615.1 Candidatus Aenigmatarchaeota archaeon
AAATTTATTAAAAATATGGAAAAGTCAAACTTGGACATAAATGTGATAATTGTCTTTATTGTAGGCATTTTTCTTTTTTCAGGGTTGCTTCTTTCAAACCAATTAGATGTTGTTGAAAGTGGAGATGAAAAATATATTTTATGGCAATTTGGAGACATGAAGCTTTCTTCAAAATTTCCTGAAGCGATTAAAGATATGAACAATTTACCATTTGATGACGCTATTGTTGTGGGGGACATGGTTGAGCCTGCCGAAATATCGGATTATGAGAAATACCTACAAATAATGGAAGGGTCTAATCATGGTTTTGAAAAATTCCATCACCTAGCAGGAAATCACGAATATCAGTGTAGGGGGACCGAAGAAGAAGGTTGTTTGAACAATTACAAGAACTATATCGATGAGAGATTGTTTTACACGTTTGACAGAGGCAATATTCATTTCATTGTATTATCAACAGATAAAACTGAATGGGCTATTAAAGATTCAACTTTTGACTGGCTAGAAAATGAAGTGAATGAAAATCAGAATAAAATACTCATTATTGCCTCTCACCAGCCTCCTCACCTATTCTCATTTGGTGGTGATATGACTATAGATAAATTACTGGCCGAAAACAATGTTGACTTATGGATTTTTGGTCATACACATTGCAAACACGGGGATTCTAAATGCTCAAGGCACGGAGCAAAAGGTGACTTTTATATAGAAGATGAAACTACATTTGTCGATACTGGAGAAATTATTGAAAATTCAGAAAGCAGATATTACATATTCAAAAACAACTCAGACAACTTAATCATAAAATCCAGAAATCATGAGACATCGTCGTTTCAGGACGAGTTTGAGCACATAATCAAACTTAGGCGTACGTTTAAAAATGATATATAGAAAGAAATCCAAAAATAAACCATGTCAGGCGAATACTTGGATTTTGATAAGCTCAAATCAAAGGCGAGGCACTTCTCACGTAGTAGACGTGAGTGGGATAAAATCGAAAGTCCAAAAGATATTGCAATTGCTATTTCTGTTGAAGCAGGAGAACTGCTTGACGTATTTCGCTGGCTAAAAAATTCACATGTGAACAGCATAAGAGAAAACGATACTGTAAAAGAGCAGATAAGAACAGAGCTTGGGAATGTAATTGAAAAATGCCGAAAGATGGCCGGCCAGCTTGGTATAGACCTTGAAGAGTAATTCAAGGACAATATGCCCTTAAAAGAATTCTAATCAAGAAAAAAATTATGTCTTTACTTACATTTTCGGATTTGTTAAAGGGTGCTGCGAAAGAAGAACCAGAATGTAAGAGTTGCCCTTTCAAATACCATTTTGATAATGGTGAGTATTACGTAAGAAATCATGATACTGGTAACGCCATACGTGAACTAGAAAAATCATCAAAAGAGTTAGAATCACAGAAACTTGAATGTTGTGGAATGTTGGGTTCAGGATACTATGTTTTAAAAATAAGAGAGCATCTCAATAATTTGTACGTGGAAAAACTTTTTGATGACATTTCGTCAGAGTATGAAATTCCAAGAGAGGATATTTTTAGTCAGGTGTTAAATGTCCCAGATAATGAAAAAAATGATACTCAAAGGTTCTTAACTGTGAATCAAAAACTCAATGAATTTGTAAAAGATAATGAAAATGAACCATTCATCGAAGAATATGATAGAAAAATGTTAGAACTCAAATTTCTACATTACAAAGGCAAATTTCATATGCTTAGTGTTATTTTCCCAACAGATAAAACAGAAACAATAGAATGATAACAGTTCTGATGACAAATAAAAACCCGTAGTAGATATTCTTATTATTATGAAAGTTACAGTTCTCAGGCTTGGCCACAGAGCAGGAAGGGACCCGAGGATTTCCACACATTGTGGTCTTGTGGTACGTGCACTTGGTGCAGATGAGATTATATATACTGGTGAAAAAGATCAGGGACTTATCGATAGCATAGAAAAAGTGCGTGAGAACTGGGGCGGGAATTTCAAAGCAAGTTATGAAAAGAGCTGGAAAACAGTTGTCAAAAACTGGAAAGGCAAGATTGTTCACCTGACAATGTATGGCATGCCTGTTCAGGATGTTGTCAAAGAAATACCAGAAGATGAAGACCTGCTTGTTATAGTCGGCGGAGAGAAGGTTCCATTTGAAGTCTATGAAAAGGCTGACTGGAATATTGGTGTAACAAACCAGCCTCATTCAGAAATTGCCGCGCTTGCAGTTTTTCTTGACAGGATTTTTAAGGGAAAAACAATTTCCAAGAAATTCCCAAATGCCACTAAAGAAGTTGTACCTCAGAAATGCGGTAAGAAGATAATCGAGAAATGATATCATTTCTTAGCAATATAAACAACTTCGTGATTGAATTGCCATACAATTTTTACGTTAGCAAAACCATGGTTTTTTAAAATAATGAACTGTTCGGAAAGTTTCATTGGCATATCCTCTTCAAAAGCATGTTTTAACCAGATTTTTAGTTCCTCCCTACAGAGATTGTTTTCTAAAAATTTTCTGTATATTTCTCTGTATTGATTGTTTAAATCATCAGTTTGAGCTCTAATAAAATCGGCATTTATAAAAATTCCATCTTCTTTTAGCGCATTATAAATCTTCTTGAAAAGTGTTTGTTTATTTTCATGTGAAGAGTTATGTATTGCAGCTGCTGAAACAATAACATCGTATTTTTCCGTTAAATCTATTTTATTGAAATCTTCTTCCACTAAAACAACTCTATCTAGAAATTCTGATAAATTTTTCTTCGATTTTTCTATCATCTTATGTGAATAATCAATTCCAGTGGCTATGGCATTTGGAAACATTTTCATAATAAGCTTCATTCCATGTCCTGTTCCACATCCCAAGTCCAATATTTTCAGTTCCTTGTTCTTTTCAAAAGATATTGCATCAACAAGACATTTATGCATTTCATTGTTTTTCATTACAACTTTGTCTGAAACTGTATCATAGTCGTCAACTGTTTTTGAAAAATGTGTACGAATCTCATCCATAGTTTATTGAGTTAATTGGAATTTATAAAAACAATCCGATCTATTGTGAAAATAATATGTTTTCTATGAGTGCCTTTGCGCGCTGCTTTTTCTTTTCATCAACTTCCACGAAAACAAGACCCTCGTCAAATTGACCATATAATATATAGCTGCCTATAGGGAGATGTACAATACATGGGAGTACTGCAAGATCTTCTTCTCCTTCTACCTGTATCATTGTACTTTTATCAGGGGCAATAGAAATTGCCTTTTCAACAGCTTTCCATAAATCTACTGTTATGTGCCCTTTTGGATTTTCGACTTTTACCTTTTCTCCCTTGAAACGAATTTTCAGGGGGAATTTCTTTTTCTTTTCCATTCCGTCGACTATTGCTATTGTTGGACTAAGACCGTTTTTATCTATGAAATATGTTGTCGGGTCACCGACTGTTACTGTAATTGAATTTTCCTTGATTATATCTATTGCTTTTTTTGATGTTTCTTCAAAATCAGCACCTTTGATAAGCTTTCCAAAAGGTCTTCGGAATTCCATGATGAATTTTTCGGGCAGAACAACATCTTTTTTCAAAAACGGCTGATTTGAAATCAAATCTCTTATAGTAATTGCAATATCCAATGGATCTTTTTCAGTGGTATCGATTTCGTATATGTTTTGATGTTTTTCACAAGCTTCATCTTTTATAACATTCATTATTTCAGCTTCAAGGTTTTCTCTGATTTTCCTTTCATGGAATCCCTTTTCTTTCATTCTTTTACGCAGTTCACTTGGTTCTGTTCTGAGAATTATTACAACATCGCAGGGCATGTCATGTGCATAATGCGATTCTATTATCATTTTCCTGTGGGATATTGAGAGTACGTTTACTTCTCTTTTCATTGCTTCAATATCAACAACTTTGCAAAGCCTTTCATCATCGTGCCCTGCGTATAGTCCTTCCTCTTCTGCAATATCGTTTAAAGAAACAGACCACCAGCCAAGTTTTTTTGCAAGTTCCTTTGCAACAGCTGTCTTCCCGGTTCCCGGAGTTCCACTTATTGCTATAATCATATTAAACTGTTGATTTTACTGGTTTAAATTTCTGCATTGAACTGTGCAGTAAAACAGTAATTTGCGCAACTCTTAAAAATAAGCAAACCATTAGATTTGTATGAAACTTGAAATATGGACCGAGAAATACAGACCGACTAAACTTGATGACGTAGTCAACCAGACCCATGTGGTCTCAAGACTCAAAGCATGGGTTAAGAAAGGTTCAATTCCACACATGCTTTTTGCCGGTCCGGCAGGAGTTGGTAAAACAACGCTTGCACTTGCACTTGCTCAGGAAATATTCGGCGAAAACTGGAAAAAGAACTTTCAGGAGACCAACGCAAGCGATGAGCGTGGTATCAATGTTGTGAGGGGAAGGATAAAGGATTTTGCAAGAATAAAATCAATTGGTGCCGATTTCAAGATAGTTTTCCTTGACGAATCCGATGCTCTTACTAAAGAAGCTCAGCAGGCTCTCAGGAGAACAATTGAAAAGTTCTCAGGTTCATGCAGATTCATTTTATCATGTAATTATTCAAACAAAATAATAGACCCGATACAGTCCAGAATGTCTGTTTTTAGATTCAAAAGAATTTCGGAAAAGGATGTTGGCGTATATGTAGACAGAATTGCCAAAGGTGAAGGTTTGACTGTTGATGCAGACGCTAAAAAAGCAATATGTGACATATCAGAAGGTGATCTTCGTCAGGCAACAAACCTGCTTCAGTCATGCTCAACGTTCGGCAAAATTACAAAGGAGTCCATTTATGATGCATCTTCTCAGTCAAAGCCGGAAGACATAAAAAACATGATAAACAACGCAATAAACGGAAACTTTCCGGATGCCAGAAAACAACTTTATGAACTTTTAATCATACAGGGACTTTCAGGCGAGGATGTTATAAAAGGGATACACAGGGAACTTTACTCACTTAGCCTGCCGGATGAAAAGAAAATAAACCTTGTTGAGCAGATAGGTGAATTCGAGTACAGACTGAACCAGGGCGGCTCGCCGGAAATACAATTAGAAGCACTTCTTGCACAGTTCATGAAATACGGAAAATGACATAATTTTTAATAGCCTTCGTTTCTTATTTTCATTTTCCATTCTCTTCTTTCAGCACGATTATCTAATGATCTCTCCCTTTCCTTCCAGGATTCGCTTACTATGTGATAATTAATTTTTTCATTTATTTCCACTAATCTCGTTTCTCTATCTTCGTCCATTTTTATTGCCACTTTAAGTTTCTCTACTACGTGATTCGGTAATGTTGTTATCAGTTCTCGTATTGCGACGATATCTGCGATGTCTCCTGATATAAATTCATCGGGCATATGATCCAGACAATCAAGTGTATGACCTAATCCCCTCTTAACATGATCCATCAGAAATTTTGCAGTTTTTGGTGTTGTGTCAAGTCTTTCTTGGATATAGGCTACCGTTATTTCTGGTATCAGAGCCTCCCTTCCAGTAACAGTATTCCTAAAAATAGTTATATATTTCTCGATTTTTTTGTTTGGTGGACTGAGTACCTTTTCATCACCTAATTTAGTCATGAGTTCAATACCGACGAGATTTCTGAGCCCGTTCAAATCTTTCATTATTCTTTCCCTGTAATCCTCCAGTATTTCATGGTATTTTGACTTCAGATATTCGTTCATCATTTTATTAATGATTAAAATTTTAAAAATCTAACTTCATGAAATACGGAAAATAAATTTCATTTCTTTAATTCGAATCTGACTCTGTACGTCTTGCTACCCTTGTTTTTGACTTTTGTTATTACGATGTGACCAAGTTCTTCTGTGTTAGCAACATGTGTTCCACCGCATGGTACTTTATCAATTCCTTCAATTTCAACAACTCTGATGTCTTTAATAAATTCAGGAATCCTTGCAAAAAGAGTTCTTCTCTTTTCATCAATCGAATTCATAACAGCTTCGCGTGTTGAAAAATATATATTAACCGGTGCTTCTTTATCCACCCATCCATTGAACTCCTTTGTCATAATTTCCTTGAAATCTTCTACCGGTTCAAGTGGTCGAAAATCTATCCTTGAACTCCCCTTATCTATTTGATTACCCGCTGTTGACGATCCCCACTTATCAAGAACAATTGCCGAAAGCAGATGCTGTGCTGTATGCATCCTCATGAACTCATGCCTTCTTTCCCAGTCGAGTTTTCCTTTGATATCATTATCTTCAATTGCACTTTCCGTGTAATGTTTTACAATTCCTTTCTCTTTGATGACAGCTGTTATTATAATACCATTTAATGTCCCTCTGTCACCAGGCTGGCCACCACCTGTTGGATAGAAAATTGTCTTATCAAGAACAACAAAATTGCCTCTGTCGTCTTCTCCCCTTTCTATTACTTTACCTTCAAATTCTTTCAGATAGCAATCCTTCATAAAGAGCATTTCAGTTTTCATATAAAACTTATGTACAGTAGTAGTTTAAAAAAATTTCCACAATAATTAAATAATGGAAAACCTTAACCAAAAGGAACGCGATCTTTATTTTAATGACACCATTGGTCTACTAGATTCTAAAGGTTGGTTTGGTCACAATGTCGAAAAAATCGAAAATTGTTACAAAGAATGTGTGACTAAGAGCTCTAACAAAATTTTCAATTATATCAATGAGATGCTAGCAGAATCAGATAGAAAGTTAGAAAGAATTTTAGGTCCTACTACACTTCTTTACGCTGGTTTGGCATTCTTAGATTATAGCCTTCAGGTAAAATTTTCAAATCCTTCAGGTAATTTCATGAAACATGCTGGGGTATTACTAGAACATTATGATGTTAATAATGGCGTTTTATTACTATCACTTGCCGAAACTACCGCTCTTGGGGTTGCGTATAAATGTAAAGATTATCTAGACAAGGCAGTAACTTCTCTGGATTGTGGAATTGATTCTTTACCTCTCATAAGACTTATGCCTTATTACTTTCTTTTGAGTAAGGGAATCAGTACACATATTGAGATAATTAACAGTCTTATTGGCTAGAAATTTTCTTTAAAAAACTTTGCCACATGTGGAACTATTGAAAACCCTTCAACCGGATTTTCTATGGTATCGCTTGAATAGTATTCATCGCACGCTTCTTTTATCATATCGATTGAATTCATTTTGGCCATTTCATTTTGTACGGATAATGCATGTATTACTATGCATATTATCTTTTTTGCATTCGCTTCTTTGCCTTTTTGGATAGCTTTCATAAGCGTTCCACCGGATGATGCGATGTCATCAAAAATTATGAGCTCTTTGCCTGTCAAATCCGGCATTTCACCAGTTGTATTTATTTCCCCTGTGTTGTGATCCCTTACTTTTTTCAAAGCCAGGACTTCACCACCGATTTCATTCGCTATCTTTTCAACGTTGTCTTTTGATGTCATGTCTGGTGCCGCAAAAACAGGGCTATCGAATTTCTTTGTTTTTAAAAAATCTATTACAGCACGTGCCCCATCTATGTTATAGAATTTATCGTCTATCCACCCTTCTTCTCTTTTGTCGTGATTTGTTACGCTTACTATGAGGTCAGATTTATCTTCAAGTATTTTTCTAAAAATCTTAACAGATACAACTTCACCAGATAAGAACTCCTTGTCCTGCCTTGAATATGGCATATAAGGTAGAAAAAGTCCAATCTTTTTAGCGCCAACTTCGGAAAGCCTGAAAAGCACAAGCAATGATTTTGTAAGTAACCTGTCCTGACTAAGACCAGGTGTCCTTCCCCTTGAGACAAATATGACCTTTTTGCCATTCAATTTATCCGGTTCCATTATACGCAGATAGTATTCCCCATCACGGAACTTCTTTGTCTCAAGTTTAACAAAGTCTGCGTCCATCTGTTTTGCCACATCTTCAGCGAATTTGTCATTACCAAGAACTATCATAATAAGAGTGTGATAAGGTGATATAAAAAATTTAACTGGTGAAATCAATTATTAACTGTGATTTTATGCCCGCATTATTCTGCAAGAACTGCATATGGGGAATGATAAGCAAAAACACCGAGCAGGAAGGAATAGAGTGCACTAATCCAAAACTTGAGAATATTCAGCAAGGAAACGTAATGCAAGAAAATGCATGGGCGTATCAGCATTATTATCCCCTATCATAGACGAAGAAAGTTGAAGGAAGACTTCGTAAACCCCCGTATGTTAGTCGCAA
>DAOWAL010000036.1 GCA_030634615.1 Candidatus Aenigmatarchaeota archaeon
ACTTGATCTTTAAACTCTCGAATAAGCGGTTCCGACAATTTTTGACGATGCGATATGTATTTCCAATTAACTTTATCTTTAAACTCTAGAATAAACGGTTCCGACAATTTTTGATACATCGATATATTCAAATTCAACATCCATTTCATCCTCAAGTTCTTCAAGTATCGGGACAGCGATGTTACATGCCGGGCACCCATGTGAATGCATGACAATTACTTTATCTGAAATTCCCTTTGAATCGCATATATCCTGTGGTATTACAGTACCGTCAACAATCACAAATTCACTTTGTACACTCATTGTTGAAAATGCCAAAAGTGATATTATGATTATTACAACTATTCCGGCCAATATTGTCATGTTTTTTTTCTTACTTTCCATAGCGTTTCACCTGAATTATGTAAACCTATAGAATGAAACCATTTATATATTTAAGTTTCAAAATGTGAAACTATAGTCATGGACCAATCAAAGAAAACTGTAACGGTTACAATTTTGATAACGATTTTTGTTTTAGTAGTTTCACTTGCATCTTTGTACGTTCAGACTCAGATAGATGCGGGAACCATATGTAGTTGTGCAATTCCTGTACCGGTGCTTCTGCCAATATTATCATCGATTGGGCTCCTTGTAGGTACTTTGATATATTATTATATGTCTTCACCTAATTCAGAAAGCAAAGAGAAAACAAAACCTCTTGATAGTACAGTTCTTCTAAATTTAATTGAAGGAGAAGACGGTAAAGTTTTCAAAACAATTATAGACAATGGCGGAGAAATGGCTCAGGCAAAAATAGTTTCAACAACTGGAATACAAAAAGTCAGGGTTTTCAGAGCAATTGAAAAATTAAAAAGAAAGGGTCTTGTCACAAAAGAACCCCATGGAAAAACGAACATGATAAAAGTAAATGATGAAATTTCAAAATTGTTTTCTAAAAGTTAATAGCTTTCAGTACAACTTTTTTCAGATCCTCAAACAATTCTGTATATCCCTTTTCATATTCGACAATTGGTATCATTTCTGTTAACGCTTTTGCAAACTTTTTATCGAATGGTATTTTACCGATAATTTCAATCCCGCTATCTTTTGCGAATTTTTCGATTATCTCGGTTTGTTCTTTGTTTATGTCGTATTTGTTTATTACGATTCCGCATGGTATTCTAAAATGGTTGATCACTTCAAATGCCTTTTTCATGTCAGAAAAACCTGAAGGTGTTGGTTCTGTCACTATTACAGCATAATCAGATCCTGTGACCGATGCAATAACAGGGCAACCGATACCTGCAGCAGAATCTACGAGTAGTATTTCAGAATCTTCTCCCATGGTTTTTGCTTTTTTCTTGACCGTTGACACGACTTTTCCGGATCCTGATTCTCCTGGATTGAGCTGCGCTGAAACAACCCTGAAACCATACTTGGTTTTTGCATGTCCTATTTTTGCATTGTTTATTTTTTCCATCGTGATTGCTCCCTGGGGGCATACAAGTTTACATGCCGTACAACCTTCACAACTAAATTCTTTAAGAATAGGTTTGTCGTTCTTCCAGTCTATTGCATTGAAATAGCATGCATCAAAACATTTCTTACACGAGTTGCATTTATCCAGATCAAAAACTGCTTTTTCATTTGTTGATACGTCTTTCCATTCTTCGTATTTCTCTGTACCTACACCTAATACCAGTGATAAGTTGGATGCGTCCACATCGCAGTCGGCACATATAATTTTATGGTCCTTTGAAAATAATACTGCTAATGATGCAACAATAGTGCTTTTCCCAACCCCGCCCTTTCCAGATAAAATTACTACAGTTTTCATTTGCATACAACTCCTATTGCTTTTAGAATATGCTCGTCTGTTATGGGGATTCCTTTTGCATAATCGTTTACTATATTTTCCGAATATGGTATTTCAGATATTATGGGCGAATTGTATTTTTCCGATGTTTCAGCTATTAATTCCCTGTTGCCTATGTCGGATCTGTTGATTACTATGCTTGACGTTATTTTCAGTCTTTTCAGAAGTTCAAGTATAATTTCAAGATCATGCTTTCCCAGAGGGGTTGGCTCGGTTACTGCTATTGTTTTGTCGCACATCTCAAGTGCTGCTATAACAGGACAATGTGTTCCTGCTGCTGTATCTATTATAATGTAATCGTAATCATCTTTTTTCTTTTCTATTATTTCATTAAGAGAATTCACCACAAACTCTGAAACAGGTTCGTTTGTTTTGAGGTCCCCGGAAAGGAAATCTATATTATGTTTCTTCCCTGTGTATATTTGCCCGATTTCTTTTTTTGACCAGTTGATTGCGTTTTGTGGGCAAGTTATGACACAAGCTCCGCAGCCATTGCACTGCTCTTTCATGAAAATAGGCTGGCTTCCATTGATGGAAACAATGGCATTTGTTACACACGAAGGTCCGCATAGACCACATTTTGTGCATTTATCCATGTCCCATTCGGGAATTCTCTGTTCTACATTTTTTAAAAATTTCCTGTCTATGCTAAGCAAAAGATGATCATTTGGACAGTCAACATCGGCATCCACTAGAAGCACTTTATTGTTTTTGGCCAACTCGTACGCAAATGCTGTTGCTACCGTTGATTTGCCTGTTCCACCTTTCCCACCTGTAAATCCTATTATCATACCATTCCTTCCTCGGTACATTTAACTTATTTCAATGTTCTTCGTGGCCACAACTTTCTGTCTGTTCCTTCAGGTTATCCAAATTTTCTATGACATCTTTTACCGTTTCATATGGACCTGTTTTCAGTGTTAATCCTTTCTCGGCAATTATTTGAATAGCCCTCCCGCCAATACCTTGTGCAAAAATTGTTGTTGGATTCACAGCTTCTTCAATTTGATCTATGGGTGATTTTGTAGGGTCTGTATGATCAAGATTATTTTCCGTTATAGTTAATTCTTTCTTTTCGACATCATACAAACCGAAAAACGGAGCATGACCGAAATGTGAACTTATTTTCGAATTCTCACCGTTGTTGTCAAGCAATGGAATAAAAATCCTTTCACCGCTTTTTTCCGTTTTCTGCGCAAGGCCTGAATGTGGCGATGAGACATCACTTATTTCTTCTAATTCGTTTTTTATGAATTTTTCAACTGCTTCTTTGGCAGTTCCTGATGCATGGTAAGATTTTATTCCGATCTGTTTGAGTACATTTGTCGAGTTTGGCCCAAGCTGACCTGTAATAACAGCTTTGATACCCAGTTCACCTATTTGTTGTGCCGCCTTTATTCCTGCACCGTGTCCCTGAACAGCTCCCTGGTTTTCCACAGCTTCTGCTTTTTCTTTGTTATCCGTGTCTACAATTATGAAATATTTACATCTTCCAAATCTTTGATCTATCATACTTTCTAAAGTGTTACCATCTGAACTTATTGCTATTTTCATCTTATCATCTCCTATTGATTAATTTTAATTTCTTGTCATCATTTAATTGCGTGTCATTATACTACCGCATTTCGGGCATTTTATTTCATTGCATGGTTGTCCTCTTGAGTGCGGTGATTTGTGTCCACAGCTTGGGCACACACAATCGCCTTGTGGTCCTGGTCCTGCAACGAAATTACTGTTCATTCTTCCTCTTCCTCCGCCCATCGGGCCTCTTCCGTCTCCTCCTGGCATTTACATCATCTCCTTTAATTTATCCTACAATCTTTTCCACTATTATTCCGTTAATCACGGAAAATATGGCCATGTATATAGTAAGTATAACTGTGAACTCCCATCCAAAATATACAATCATAATTGGCAGGAACGGCAATTTAATAGCACGGCTGTAAATGAAACCCGATATCAGCGAATTCTTCATTCCATGTTCTCTGAGATCTTTTAGTAGTGGGTACCATATATATGCTGGTCCTGTTGAAATTACGCCGCCAACTATCATCATTAACCACCCTTTTATGCCAGAACCCTTTCCAAGATGTTTTATGACTTTCTTCGGAGTGAATAGTAAATTTGCCACAAATAAAAGTCCGAAAACAACTGCTATTGTTGGCAGTATCTCTATGAGCAAGTACCCGAATTTCAGAGCAGCGTTTTCAAAGACACTATAATTGAATATCCCGATTATTGCGTATATAGCCAATACAACTAACAGGAATCTCCATTCTTTGGGTATTTTCATGATATTGCCCCCATTGTCAAAACAACAACCACTGCAACAAATATACTAAGAATGAAACTTACAACATTCCTTGTAATAGCGAACTTCTTCCCGAATGACATGCTTTCTGCTGGGAACTGTATAATTCCGACAGATACCCATGAAACCATGAATGCTGTGATAGCGAAAAGTGATATTCCATTCACAGCGAGTTCCCCTCCGATTATGTAACTGTTTATAGGACTGCCGACAGCTATGCTACCGAAAATCGCTCCTATGACAGAATCTATGAAAACATTTCCTGTGAAAATAGTTGTGTAAAACTCAATTGGTACAGCTGTTATAGCAAGTGCTACCAGCAAGAGAATCCCTATGAGCATTGGTATCATCATCTTGAAATTTTTACTTAGTTTTAACCCTGCTGTTTTCAATTCTTTTTTCTTCATTTTTACATCCTTCCTCTTCCGAATCCTCTTCTGCCCATCATTCTGCAATTTCCGCCAGTTATTCTGATGGCTTTTCCATTTACTATTGCGTCTGCTATTTTTTTCCTTGCAGAATCATAAATTCTTTGAAATGTTGGTTGTGATATTCCCATCTTCTTTGCGGATTCTGTTTGGTTGTGGCCCTCGTAATCTTTGAGTCGTATTGCTTCCAGTTCTTCCATTGTAAGGGCCACTTCTTCGAGCATCCTTAATCCAACACCTGCTGGTTTATAGAAAGTTACGTCTGGACTAAACCTTATTCTCCTTGGTATTCTCGGTCTTGGACTCATGGTATCATTTACTTTTTCTTTTCAATTTCTTTTAATCTTTTTTCTATTGCTTCCAATTCTCTTTTTATTGCATCTTTTTCATATTTGAGATCTGCTATTTCGTTTTCTTTTGTGTATTCGTATGCAGGAATTGTTGATTGTCTTACTGGTTCTGTTGGGTAAGGGTATGGATCTCTTGGTGCCCAGAATCTTCTTCCGAATCCTCTGCCTGCTCCTCTTCCCATACCACGTCCGAATCCTGGTCCTTGAAATGGATTTGCAAATCCTGGTGCGTTGTAGCCATTGCAATGTCCCATTGCTCTTCCTGTTCTTGGTCCTTCTCCGTTTGGTCCTGTTCTGTCTCCTCTTGGCATAATATCATCTCCTTTTTTAATATTTACTTATTTTTGTATTTTTCTGATTCCTCTACCGAATCTTTCACGTCCAAATCCCATTCCTCTTCCGAATCCTGGTCCTTGGTTAGTATATCCTGGCTTATCAAAACCTTCACAGTAACCCTTTCCTCTTCCTGTATTCCTTCCTTTTCCAATGGGTCCTGTTCCGTCTCCTCCTGGCATTCACATCACCTCTTGTTTTGAATATTTATTCATTACTTATATTGAATATATATTCATTATACTTATAAAGGTTTCTAGAGTTTGTTTTTAAGGAATTATTTTACATAATTAATTATGGGTGCATATGACAGATATGAAATAACCAGAAAAAAGGCAGATTCTGTGAATAAATTCTTTCTTCATTTCATTGTGTTCCTGTGTATAAATACATTTCTTCTGATACTAAATCTTGCGGTTAATCCTTCTTTTCTATGGATTATATTCCCGATTGCTTTCTGGGGAATTGGTTTAATTGTTCATGGGTTTTTACTAATCAGGCCAACAGCATTTCCTGTAATTGAAATGGAAGATGAATTTTCAAATAAAAAAACAAAGATTGTGAAAAAGAAAAAATCTGTTAAAAGTTCTAAGAAAACGACTAAAAAGAAAAAGCAATTACCCGCCAAAAACTAATTTGATTCCTAGAAGGAACAGTATTCCTATCAAAAAGAAAGCGAATGAGAACATTGACTTTTTCATACTCTTTTCTTTATGTAATTCTGGTATTAGATCTGATGATGCTATGTAAATGAATCCACCTGCTGCAAACGGAAGAAGAAATGCTACGGATTCCGGGGTGTAAAGGAAAAAGAATCCTACGATTCCGCCCACAACGCTTGTTAGCTGAACTAAGAAGTTGAGCGCAAGTGCACGTGTTTTCTTGTATCCGCCATAAATCAAAACAGCGTAATCGCCGAGTTCCTGTGGTATTTCGTGCCCTATTATTATGATGGTTGTGAGTATGCCAAAAGGAATACCTACAATAAAACTTGCTGCAATCACAAGACCGTCAATGAAATTATGTATACCGTCTCCAATTAGTATAAGCTGTGAAAATGGGTGAACATCGCACTTACCTCTGTGACAGTGGTGCCAATGGAGGAATCGTTCTATTAAAAAGAACGATATAAATCCAACTAATAGATATGAGAATGCTGTTATTGGTTCCATCATTTCAAGCGATTCTGCAAGCATGTGGAAAAGCGCACCGCTTAAAAGAGCACCCGCTGAAAAAGCAACAAGTATCATGATTATTTTATCAAGATGCTCATCTTTTAGCCAAAGTGTTATGGCACCAATTAAACCAACAAGACCGTTTATTATTGTTGCTGCGATAATGAAAACGAGTGTTTCAAATCCCATATTAAGAATGTGTTCGTTTAGTATAATAAGTTTTCGCGTTCCCTTTTAAAATGTATTATCAATTAAATTGTATGAGTAAAAATTCTCTTTTTGTGTTGAGCCTTTTTGTTGTTTTTGTTTTATTGTCTAGCGGGTGTACTACAACTGGTACTATAACAGGTGCTATCACGTCAGATTCGTGTGGAAACTTAGGTGAATTGTGTTGTGAAAATAATGTATGCAATGAAGGCGAATGTGCAACTAATGGAAAATGCCAGGAAGTGAAAATTCCTTTAGTTGAAATATGTGGCAATCAAAACGAAAACTGTTGCGATGGCAATGTTTGCAATTATGGTAGTGTTTGCGTGGATGGTACATGTTACAGTGATTGTGGTGACAGTGGCCAGGTGTGCTGTGATGATAAATGCAAAGATGATTTTGTTTGTGCAATAGACAGAAAATGTCACGCATGTGGAAAAGAGCTTCAGCTTTGCTGTGAAAATAACATATGCGAAAAAGGAAACATGTGCGAGAATGGTAAATGTGTAATGTGTGGCGGATGGCAGGAAAAATGTTGTCCAGCCGATTTGTGTACCCCTGGTCTTTTTTGCGGTGAAAATGGTAAATGTCAAAACGCTGATAACTGCGGTCTTGGAGGAGAAGAATGTTGCAGTGGTAATTTATGTGCAATCGGTTTTGAATGTAAGACACATGTAAACATATGTTCAAAATGTGGGTCAAACAATGAACCATGTTGCTACGGTTATGAATGTGGAGACAAACTTTACTGTAATGACGATAGTAATCTTTGTCAATATTGCGGCGGGTTCCTTGATGCATGTTGCCTAGGAAGTAAATGTAACAAGGGATATGTATGTGTACAGGGGTCATGCAATTTTTGTGGTGATGAGCAGCAACCGTGTTGCTCTGGAAACGTATGTGACGCAGGTTACAAATGTACTGGAGAAGGAATTTGTAAAATGTAAAGAATTTATACTAAGTTATCACAATTATAATCATGGTTGATCATAGTCTATTGGATTATGTAAAAAATTCATTAACCCAGGGGCATTCTAAGGACTCTGTTTTTAGTGAATTAAAAGAGCATGGTTGGCCAGAATCACAAATACATGAAGTTTTTGATGAAATAGAAAGAAGTTCGAGTTCTATCCCAGAAGCTCCTAATTATCGACCAGAACAAAGAATGCATGAAAATAACAATGTACCCACTGAACAGAACAGTATTGATAGTGGTGCTGGTGATAATGGTTATCATAAAAAATTTTTCAGACTTCAGGACGATGAAAAAATATTTATTGGTACAAAGCCACTGAAAGGATATTTTTGGTCATTGCTTATAGGCTCATTTATAGGGTTGGCCTTTTTAGGTATTTTCTTTTTACCGTTCACTTTAATACCTGCGATCCTCATTATCCTTAGTGGTGCATTTACAGAATCTCCTAGTATTTTGTCTATATTACTTTTAGCATCGGGGGCAATTTTACCAATTATTATCTTAGTTGCTGATGTTCTTCTTATAAGAAGACAATATAACATGAGATATTACTGGATAACATCAAGCAGGATTATTGCTAAAAGAGGAATTATTGGTTATTCAATAAATTCAATTCCTCTTGAAAGGATATCTGACGTTTTGATATCAAGATCATTTATCGAGAAAATATTCGGGTTTGGTAGTCTTCATATACAAACAATGTCAGGTCAGTATTCACCTAGAGGAAGAGGCGGTGCTGAAGGAAATTTGAAAGCAATTCCAAAACCTGAAGAAATGCAATCTCTTATTTTCAATTTGTTAACGCAGAAAAGAAAAAATCAACACATTACAATGTGATGAAATTTTATAAAATTCTTTTTCCAATTATGTTTATCTTGCGCCGATAGTCTAGTCTGGTAGGACAGGAGCTTCCCAATAAACCTTTTATCCAAAAGGTTTAAGCGAAAACAGGAGCTTTACGCTTCCATCGCTTAATAGGAAATAGCTTCTAACCCGGGTTCAAATCCCGGTCGGCGCATAGACTACTAAAAATCGATATACTACGACTTTTTTTATTAGTGTTTACATTGTATTTATCGCTTTTTTGTCTCTTTTTCAATCTTTCCATCTTTTATGTGAATAATTCTTTTTGCGTATCTTAACAATTCTATATCGTGTGTGATTAAGATAACTGTTTTCCCTTCTTTTCTGTTAATCTTTTCTAGGAATTCCATCACAAATTTTCCTGTCTTACTGTCTAAATTTCCTGTGGGTTCATCTGCCAGGATTACTTCAGGATTATTTGCCAGTGCACGGGCAATAGCAACTCTCTGCTGTTGACCTTGAGATAATTCATTTGGTTTATGACTTAGTCTTTCTCCTAGGCCAAGAGCTGTTAACAATTCTGTTGCCCTTTCCTTTGCCTCTGATCCTGAAATATCAGCAATTTCCATTGGGAGCATGACATTTTGTAATGCGTTTAATGTGGGCAGTAAATTGAACTGCTGAAAAATAAAACCAATGGTTTTCCCTCTAAGAAAAGCTAGAGAAGATTCGTTCATCTCAGAGATGTTTCTGGATCCTAAAAAGACAGATCCCCATGAAGGTACATCTAATGCACCGACAATATTCATCATTGTGCTTTTCCCTGAACCACTTGGACCCACGATTGCTACAAATTCCCCTTTGTGTATTTCAATGTTGATATCTTTTAGTACCACGAGAGGTTCTGCTTTTCCCATGTCATATTTCTTCCAGACGTTGTCAATCTTGATTATTGTTTTACTTTTCATTTTTACACCTTATTCGTACCTCAAAGCATCAACAGGTTTTAATTTCGAAGCCCTGTAAGCAGGTATTACTCCTGCAATCATTCCTATAATAGTTGAAAATAATAATGATCCGATTATTAATTCATTAGTTATTAGCGTGTTTGACATCATCATAAATCCCATTTTACCTTCTGAACCACTTCCCATTGAACTAACTAAACTAGAACCAAAAAATCCCAACACGACTCCGCCAATTCCCCCTATTAATCCTATTAATCCGGAGTTCATCAAAAATATCAGAAGTATATCTCTGTTCTTTGTTCCGATGGCTTTCATTATGCCAATATCCTTTGTTTTTTCAAGTACAGATGTAAACATTGTGTTTGCAATTCCAATGCCTCCTACAAGCAGTGAAACTGCAGCAATTGCTGTTAGAAACAATGTTAATGTGTTCATTGATTCTGTAATTGTCTCTTGCCATTCAGTTGGATTTATAATTGTGAAATCTCTGTCTTTTTCAGTCAATATCCCACGAGACATCATTAATTTTTTTGTCATATCATCTACTGTTTCTTCTGATATGTCAACATTTTCAATTTTAACAGAGATGCTATTAAATCTTTTACTCCCGATATCATCAAGTGTTAATCTTGCTATTTCAATAGGCATGTAAATTGTTGAACCAGATTCAGTAATTCCCACGACTTTGAATGAACTACCTTCAATTATGACTTGTCTGTTTAGAGGAATTCCGTCTTCAAATGTATTTTCTACGATATTTCCTCCTAGAACAACGGAATAAGAATCACCGGGGGTCAAAAACCTTCCTTCTGCAATTTCTTCAGTGG
>DAOWAL010000090.1 GCA_030634615.1 Candidatus Aenigmatarchaeota archaeon
GACAACAACACCAAATTCGCCAATGCTTGCGATTTTTGCACCTTTAAGCAGACTCGCGTATTTTTTATCAACGAACAGTACTGGCTCTTCGATCTGCTTTTTGCCTTCTTCTGCAAGTTTTATCATGATCTTTTTCTTTTCAGCTGTGCTAAGCTTGTCAACTTTTTTTGTTGTTTCCTCGAAAACTTTTTCTATGAATTCGTTTCTTTTGTTGTCAACAACTTCTTTTGCAACAAGTTTTGTGTCAGCAAGTATTCTTCTTTTGACAAGTTCTGCTTCATTTTCAGCATCTTTGATTAGTTTATCACTTCTTACTGAAGCTTCTGCTTCAAATTCAGATTTTATCCTCTTTGATTCATTTTCAGCATCTTTCATTATAGCATCTATTTCTTTTTTTCCGGATTCTCTAATCTTATTTTCCATTTCACTTAATCCCATACTATCACATCAATATCTCCTTTATTTCTTCGGCGGGAATGTCGTAATGCTTGCAAACGATTATTGTATTAAGGTTTTTCACTTCCCTTCTCTTTGCATTTATGAATAACATTATAGATGATATACCAAGCGGCTTTAACATCGCATTTTCTTTAAGATACTTCATAACATCTGACTCCATCTTCCCTTCCAGGGTTACCAGTGAACCGGTTTTTTCATATTCATTCATTGCTTCTCTTGCAACACCACCGTAAGACGTTTTGTCAAGTGATGATAATACATCCTTTACGTCTCCTTTTTCTATTTCTTTTAGATGCTCTTTGAGTGTGCCACCGTATATCACATAGTCCTTTGCAGGGATGTCAGATATTTTACATCTTAGTATCGTCATTATGTTTATCATATCGGTTCGTATGTCAGTAAATTCCTTTATTTCAATACATGAAATCTTGCTCCATGAGTTGACAAGATGTTTGTCTATTGCATTTTCAAGCGGGAGAAGATCTCCGGTTTCTTTGTATTTTTCCAGTTCCTCTTTCGTGACATAATGGTATTCTGTACCTTCGAGTTTTTCTGTAAACTCTTCAAGGTCTTTTGATTCTGCTAATTCTGCCATTAACTTACTATCCATAGACGTTTCGAGTGTTTCAATTATTTTTTCAGATCCGAGTCCTGAGTGTATCCCTCTAATTACTACCTTTAAGTTTTCAGACCTGAAACCTTCGAGTATTACCTTGTTGAATTCTGCCCGGTCAGTATCCGGGATGGATGAGACTATTTCCTCATACACCCGGATGAAATGACTCTTTAGGGCGTTTTCCACGTCTTTTATTCGGATGGTTTTACCCACCACTTTTTTGATTTCGTGCTCGTAGTCAGTTCCTTCCATGAATGCGAGGACTTCCTCAACGCTCCTGAACCTTGCTAATTCATCATATGTTTTTTCATCTACTAATTTCCCTGTCATACTACTAACTACGCCGTATGCGTAAGCATACGCACTATCTTTTGTTTTTTTCATTTCTATTTACCTCTAAAAGACGCTTCCAGCTATCAGTACCATTATTGCTACGACAAAACCGAACAAAGCTGCTATCTCTGGCATAACGACGAATATAAGAACTTTACCCTTAATGGATGAATTCTTTGCCGCTGCGCCGATTGATGCAGATGCTACTTTACCCTGGTTTACCGCTGAAACACCGGTTATACCGACAGCCAATCCCGCGAACAATGAAAGGAAACCTTTCTCAATTGTCATGTTTCCAGCCATGATACCGAGGATTATCAATATGCCAATAATGAAAGCATATATGACCTGCGTCTGTGGCATTGCCTGTAGGATAAGCGCAGAGCTGAAGTTTTCTTCTTTTTCTCCTGTTGCGCCTGCTGCTGTGTTACCTGCTATCTCAAGACCCTTTGCCGAGCTGAGACCTGCAAGTGCTATTGCAACTGCTGCTCCTATTGCTCCGAGTACGTTTCCGCTAAAAAACGTGATTAATACTTCTTCAAATGCCATACTACCGTTCCTCCTATATTATACATAAGTATATCTCCTTTTTTCCCTGAATGGTTTGAATTCTACTCCGCCTCCCTCGTAAAAGGTTCCGAAGTTTTCAACGTAGTGAAGACGCAGCGAGTGTACAAACGCACCCAGGCTGTTGATTAGAATGTTAATGAGATGACCAGATATAAATACTATTGGTGCGAGTATTATCCCGACATATGGGATTGCCAAAGACATCCTTGCAAGGAAGTTAAAGCTCATTGCAATACCCGCTGTTGTAAGACCCATTGCAAGAAGCCTTGCATATGAAAGAGTGCTACCCACAATACCGATCAGGTCAATTAATGTCATGAATCCTGTTCCCCAGAAAAGCAATCCAAATCCAGCAAGTGCAACAACTGCACCTATGTAAACGAAGAATTCTGGAAGTAGTGGTGCTTCTGCAGGGAAAAATGTTAATGCAGCTATCCCAAGGCCACCGACAAATACGTACCATGCAATGTAGTGAGTTAGCGCTTTTTTCTTGTCGCCCCTTCTTATGGAGTCATATGCTCCAAAGAAATATCCGGCAAAAAGATGAACAAAACCCATTGCCATAAAAATAAGAAGGAATGTCATTGCGTTACTGCCATACATGGGATCCATGAAAATGGCAATTTCCTGAGGAGTTGAGTTAAAAAGGTCAACAGCAAACATATCACCAAAATAGCTCCCTGTAAGCACACCGAAAAATATCGCCGCAATACCACAACCAATAATAATTATACCTCCACTCTTTGCTGAATCAGTGTACTTGCTGAGTGTTTTCCATATAACAGCACCTGCTATTATAAGGAATAGTCCATACATTGCATCTGTAAGCATTATACCAAAGAAAAGACAGAATGTTGGCGCCATTAACACTGTTGGGTCGATTTCATTGTATTTTGGCAAAGCAAAAAGTTTTATCAGTCCTTCAAATGGCTGGAATATTTTTGGGTTCTTTAATTTTATCGGAGCGTCTTCAGGATCTAAATCCTCGTCCATTACATAAACATTGTTTGTCTCTTTTTTGACCAAATTTTCAACTTTTTCAAAGTCTTCTTTTACTGCCCATAGTCTCATGTGAACTGTTTTTTGGGTTTTACCACATGAAATGAATATTTCATTTCTTTCCTTTTCTATGTCAAGTATTTCCTCTGTTATCAAAAATTCTCTGTAATCTTTATCATAAAATCCTTTCAATTCAGTTTCAAGGTCCTTGTGCTCTGCTCCAATATCTTTTAATTCACCACGAAGGTTGGCAACAATGTGCTTTATGTTACCGGTCCCCTCTATTCTCATTCTCTCAAAACCGAATTCCCTGATTATGGCGTCTAAATCCTCACGCCTGTTTTTCATTACACAGATGCTGACTGATTTTTTGGTTGAAAATGAAGCTCCTTCAACAAAAACAAATTCTTTACCGAATTTTTCTTTCATTTTTTTTTGGAATTCTAAAAGCTCGGTATGAGGCATCATGCCTATAATTGTATGAACATAACCTGATTCTTCTAAGTGGTCAAGATTGAAATTGAGTTCCTCGAATTTTTCGTATGACCTTATTTTATCCGAAAGGCCAGTTCTTTTAGATTCAATTTCATAAAGTCTTTTTGATATTTCATCTATTCTGTCTTCACATTTTTCTAAAACCTTTTCAGCTCTTTTGATTGCCTGTTCATAAGTTAGATGTTCTGACTTGGTTTTCTCGGTTCTGTCAACAGAAAGTATATCTTCTATAAGATTTTTATCAACTTTTGGTTCAAACCTGCTCAATAAATCGATAATTTTCCTGAGACGCAAAAGTAATTTTGATATTTCGGTCACCCTTTCAGGTGGTTGATCTCTTTCCAGTTTCTTTTCATCAAGATAAGAATCATTCAAAAATTCGACCTGTGCTACGCTTTCCTTATGTAACGTTTCCATTAACTTACTCTTCGATTCCTCTGGAATTAAAAAGTCTATCTTACACATCCTAGCAGGTCGTAACATACTCAATGATCACCCGTTAAGATTCTTCAAAAGCATGTCAACTGCTTTAGATAGATTTTTCTTACCCTTAGTCTCGACTTCCTTTACTTCTTTTTCAGATTCAGATATTATTTTTGTTTTTTCGCTTTCCGCTTCTTTTTTTGCTTTTTCAATCATTTGTTCCTTTTTGGACTCTGCAAGTTTGATTCTTTTTTCAATGATTTTTTCTTTTTCAGAAGAAGCGTCGCTTATGGTCTTGTCGGCATTTTTCCTTGCTTTTTCAACTTCTTTGACGATTTCGTCCTCGACCATTTTGATATGCTCAATTTCTTTCATTTAAATTGTCCCCTTAGCCTTGACCCACTTTGTATGTTATTAGTAGTATTAAGTATATCAAGTAAATTAATATAACATATATATATTTAAAATTTTCGGAAAAAAGACATATTTAAGGCGTATTTAAATGACAGATTATGAGAAAATCGGACTGAAATGCGGTATTGAAATTCATCAGCAACTTGACACTGAAAACAAACTTTTTTGCATGTGTGCTTCAAGACTCTCACAAACAGAACCTGATTCAGAAATTGTACGTAAATTACGTGTTGTTGCAGGAGAAACCGGAGAAATTGATGTAGCTGCACTTAGCGAGTTTTTGAAAGACAGAGAATTTATCTATAGAACATATCCAGATGAAACATGTCTTGTTGAAACAGACGGGGAACCGCCTCACAACATAAACAGAGACGCTCTGGGCATAACACTCACAATTTCACAACTTCTAAACTGTACAGTTCCGGAAGAAATACATGTTATGAGAAAAACAGTCTTGGATGGATCTAATACATCCGGTTTTCAAAGAACTGCGATAATCGGAATAGACGGTGAATTGAAAACATCTCTAGGCAATGTCGGAATAACAAATGTATGTGTTGAAGAGGAAAGTGCACAAATTATCAAAAGAGAAGGCAATCAAGTAATTTATGGTCTTGACAGATTAGGTATTCCTCTTGTTGAAATCGGTACAGCTGCAGATATACACGACCCACAGCAAGCAAAAGAAGTTGCACAAAAACTTGGCATGATAGTACGTTCAACTGAAAATGTAAAGCGCGGTCTTGGTACAATACGTCAGGACGTTAATGTTTCAATAAAGGGTGGAGAGAGGGTTGAAATAAAGGGTACTCAGGATCTTAAAATGATTCCAAAATACATAGAAAACGAAATTGAACGTCAGAAGAATCTTCTCAAAATAAGGGACGAACTAAAGAAAATGAAATTCAAACATGTGAAACCTCAGGTTGTTCATGTTTCTCATATTTTCAGTGGCTCAGA
>DAOWAL010000104.1 GCA_030634615.1 Candidatus Aenigmatarchaeota archaeon
ATTCAGAATTGTAAGGATATGTTAAATATATTATATCTATTTCAAAGGTAATTTTTTGTATCCCACTTGTGAAATTCCAGATTTTGTTATACATATACCAAAATTAAATTCCCCGCTTTTTGCAACCTTTATTGCTCTTTTGAGATTGTCTCTGTATATGCTAATATCTTTTTTAGGGATTTGGCCATTGGACTCAATTCTTTCGTAAAGGGAATTAATATCAGAATATAGTAGCTCATTGTAAGTGTATCTGATTTTTATTTTTCCCATAAATATTATTGGTTTTAAAATTTTAAAACGGGCGCATATCCCTTCTCAGCCTGAACGTACCCGGCAGATTGCTACCTGTTTCGGTTAGAATTTGCTCATAGATATTATCTATATCGTTTTCTGCAAGCTTTGCTACCTGATCAGCCTCTATTAAAACACTTGGTATACCGTACCCATCATGATAGGAAGAAATTGAAAGTATAATTGACGAAAGTTTTTCCACAATTTCTTTGTTTCCTAAAAAATCAATTCTTATGGGCCTGTCATATTTTACAGTCTTTAGGTAAAACGAAAATATGTTTTCAGAAAGGCTTCCAAATTCCTTCACAACGGGATGCTCTGATTTGTCAGAATATGGAAACACACTGGTTCTTTCGCCCTCGTTTAATATCCAGTAGAGTAAATTAGTGTCCCTTGTGCTCTCAAGCACTTGCCTGATTTCCGGTACTTTTGAATTATCTATCTTGGAAAGAATGTCTCTGTTGACAATATCACAGAATTTAGTTCCTCTGGAATCCTCAATAACTCCTGCAAGCATGACATTGTTTTCAATGCATGTTTTGTAAAGCCGCTTGTAAAGATCTATCATTTCATCATAGTTCTGTGAAACCTTTGATCCGTCTGATGGTCTTTCTGTATAGTGAGGAATTATTGACCCGTCGAGAAGTATGATATCTGGATTTAGCTTTTCGACTGTTTCTATTGCAGTACGTATTTCAACTTTCTGTCTTGCAATGGATGCTGTATGAACCCAGTCTATATCCGAAAGTGCTTCCATGACAAACAGTTCAGGCGTTGGCATTTTGTCTGGATGGTATTTAACATCCTTAACGGTTCCGCTGCCATAGTAAAAACAAACACCAACCGCACGTGCAAGTACAAAATCAAAACCATGAACACTTCTTTTTACAATGCCTCCGTCTACTGCAGCTATCTTTATATCAATTGGATGAATCCTTTCAACTTCCTGAGCCATTTTAACATCAGACTTCACAGTCTTTAGAAATTCGGCAAGTTTCTTTCTTTTATTTTCAGTGGAAGAAATTCTCTTTGCCACATCCTGAATTTTCGGCATTAGTTTGTCCATAGCATATGTTTTGAAAAGAATCTTAAAAAGTGTTACCTAAATCTATTAAATCATCTTTCTAATTATTTTTCATGTTGGAGATAACGTTCTTAGGAACAGGTAGCGGTCCGCCCACGAAATCAAGGAACCATTCAGCAATATATTTCCACTACGACCAGGACAACATACTCTTTGATTGCGGAGAAGGAACCCAAAGACAGATGATGATAGCCAAAGGACTATCTCTAATGAAAATAGATCACATTTTCATAACACACTGGCACGCTGACCACTGGATTGGTTTAATAGGGTTACTCTATACCATGAATCTTGAAGGAAGGAAAAGACCGATTTACGTGCACGGCCCAGACGCTGAAAGGTTTATCGGTGACATCTTAGATTTAGATTACTGGGGATCAAGCTTTCAGGTCATCCCAAAGAGTGTGCCTTTCGAAGGCAACAAGGAAGTAAAGGTTTATGAAAATGATCAATTCAAGATAACTGCTATTCCAACAATTCATACAGTTCCGTCAACTGCATATTGTTTCAAAGAAAAGGACAAAGTAAACGTTGACATCAAAAAGGCCGAGAGACTCTTTGGACTCAAACAAGGAAAACTGATAGGAAAACTCAAAAAAGACGGCGAGGTAATGTTCAAAGGAAAGAAAGTAAAAATCAAAGATGTCGGTGTAGAAAAACCCGGCGTAAAGGTGGTTTATTCCGGTGACACCGAACCATGCGAAAATGTTGCAAAGATATCGAAAGGTGCAGATCTTTTGATACACGATTCAACATTCATAGGACATCAGGACGAAAGAATGCATACAGGAGCTGACGATGCAGGCAAGATAGCAAAGAAGGCAGGTGTTAAGAACTTGGTTCTTACACATTTTTCAAGAAGATACATTGACGTAAAGGAAATAGAAGACGAAGCGAAAAAGATATTCCCAGATTCCACTGCAGCAAAAGACTTTATGAAAATCACTGTCAGGAACAGCGGGATAGAAATCGGGAAAGCGCTTTAAATCATTTCTTCTTTTTATTCGGATTATTTCCTTGTAATTTTCACCAGAAGCAAAATCATTGATATCATGAACATGAGCATAACAAACGCTAATATGCTCATGGATGTTGTGAAGTATACACCGGATGGAGCTCTTTCACCGATTACTCCGGTACTGATACCTATCAGGGGTTCGTCAACACAATCGCAATCTTTTGAGCAGGAATTGCAATCCTCGCCTTCGTCGCATTCACCATTGCCGCAAAAAATATCTGATGGGTGTTCTCCAGATTCTTCGTTCTCTTCCGCGGTTATTGCGAAGTATGAAAATCCTGGTGTTTCCGCTTCGTAATAAACATAATCTGAATCTTCGGATTTTAGGAATGTCGGTAGCTTGGTCCATTGCGAAGTGTATCTTTCGAGTAGTACGGTATCCTTGTCGAGGTTGTTGGAATCGAGCCAGGATTTTTTGACCTTGAACTTTAGCCTGACTTTTTCTATGTTTTCGTCTTCCAGATTCGTTTTCTTTATCTGGACGTATTGGTATACCCTTCCTCTGACTTCTTTCCCGACAACGGCGGGTTTGTTATTGAGTTTAGTTATCGTTATGGACACATCATTCGCCTGGTTTGTGACTAAAACATTTATCTCGGAAAAGTCCAGCCCCTCCTTTTCTATGGATATTGTCACTTCTGCTCCCGGTTCTATCTTGATGAAGGAGTGGGTCACTTCCGGAGGTGGAACAACAACTCCGCTACCTGAGTCGCCTCCTCCCAAATCGCAGAACTGGTGCAAAACAGGCTTTATGTTGACTGTACCGCAACTATTCGTATCAGCGCACGTCCTTTCCTGAACAGTTCCAACACACATTGTCCAGTCGGTGCAGGACCATGATTCCGTGCATATGGTCAGCGGAAGGAAGTCCGTGTTGTTGACGACAGACGTGTAATTAATATCACATATCCAATCATGGTCAGAATCAATGCATGTATCCGAGAAATTTCCATCTGGGTCTGACCAGTAGTTTCCAGATATGTAAGGTCCTCCAACTATGTTGGTTCCGGACGTCTTGGTAATGTTCCAGTAGTTCTGGTTGCTGTCGTTGTTGGAATATATGTTGATGGTGTTGCTGAAGATGTTGTTGTAGAATGTGTTATATTTTGAATGCTCTGAACCTATGGCATTCAAAAAGATTCCATAATCAGTGTTATCTTCAATCCTGGAATTTTTCACTGTGTTATTCAGGCAGCTTGATCCAAAAGTGAAGCCCCATCTGTTGTTTGTTGCAGTAATATTGGAGATTGTGTTGTTTTCGCTCAATGAAACGGATATACCATAATAATTGTTCCCAGCAGAAATACCTGAAATAACATTGTTGTCTGAATATTCAAGGTACATTCCGGCTGCCTTGTTATCTGTTATTGTGATCAGGGAGAAGAGGTTGTTATGCGAATGCTCGATAAACATGCCATTATGGGAATAGCTGCAATTCACATTTTCTATTACAGAATTGTTTGTATTGTGCATGAATATCGAATCTATAAATTCGCTGTTCCTTACTGTGACATTATCACAACCTATGAGGACCAGCTGAGAGTATGTATTGTTGTAATCAAGAATCTGGTTGTCCGGGCAGGAGGTGTAATATCCGTCGAAATGCTTGACAGGTTTGCCATCAACAGTATTCGAAGTATCGATGTCGTTCGTCGGGGAGGTAGTGGATGGCAGGATGAACAACCCTGAATCATTCGCTCTTGTTTCGATAGTGTTGTTTCGAAGAGTGTTTCCCGAAGAACCGTATATCCATATGCCATCGTAAGGGTTGTAACGGAAGGTGCTGTTCGCAACCGTGTTGTTATGAGAAAGGAAGAGCCTTACACCACTGTAAAGGTTATCTGATGCAATGACGCTATCGACAGTGTTGTTGTTTGACTGGTACACATATACCCCATA
>DAOWAL010000117.1 GCA_030634615.1 Candidatus Aenigmatarchaeota archaeon
AGAAAATCGTAACCAGCAGTATTAAACGGAGTTTATTGTATTTTGATTTTATTAATATTGTATTTTTTTCCTACTTCACCCATAGTTACAGGAAATAGTTCATATGGAAATAATTCAATGACATTTTCTACATTTCCACGATATGTAGGAGCCTTCCCTTCGGAAATATTCAATATAAGTTTATCTAATCTCATATTTTGTTCATGTTCCAAATTGACAATATTACCTCTAACATCAGTTGTTCCATTATCACTTAGACTTGTGATTTGAAAATTTCCAAATGAATCCAAGAGTAAATATGGTAAACTGAATTCTGGACGGACTTTTTTTAATCTTCCGATTAATGAATTTAAATAATCTTTACCACTTTTTGAATAGAGATCTCTCATTTGTTGTTCAATTTTTCTATAATCATTTTCCCAAACATGAAAAACAGTCAAATTATTTTTTTTCATATTCTGTGATTAGTATAAAATTTTAAATACGGTTTCTACCCTTAAACCGCCGATATACATTTATCCTCACAAACCAAGAAATAACAAGAAGCAATGGTTTTAACGGAGGGTAGCGAATTTTTAAAATATTTAAACCAATTTTAACAAAAACCTTATATTATATAACAGTTTAAGGTATAGACATGAATCTTAAAGATATGATAAGAAACTGGAAAAGGGTACTGCATATTGCACGGAAACCAAATAAAGAAGAATTTATGTCCACAAGCAAGATATGTGCTCTTGGATTGGTTTTGATAGGTGCAATAGGATTTGCCATATTTATTGCTTCAATAATATCATGTTCAGTTGGAGGCTTTTGCTTATGAGTATATACACCATTAGGACAACTTCAGGAAGGGAGAACATTGTAATTGATATGATTCACAACCACATAAGAGCTGAAAAAATCAATGTGAGAAGCATATCCCATCCGGGTGAGCTTAAAGGATATGTATTTATTGAAGGTCCTGAAGGCGAAGTAAGAAAGGCATTACACGGTGTAATGCATGTAAAAGGCATGATAGAAAAGCCTGTTCCTATTGAACAAATCAAACAGTTCTTTGAAACCGATAAGAAAGTAAAGATAACAGTTGCTGAAACTGATATTGTAGAAATAATCGGTGGCCCATTCAAGGGTGAAAAGGGTAGAATACAGAGAATCGACATTGTCAAAGACGAAGTAACAGTCGAACTACTTGAAGCGAGTATACCAATTCCTGTTACAATTGCAACAGAGCTTGTAAAGCTTATCAAAAGGGACAACAAGAAAGAAGAACAGGACTAAACAGCATTTAAATATATCTTATCTAATATTGATGATTATGTCAAAAGAGAAAGTGGAGGTAATGGTCGAAGGTGGCAAGGCAACAGCAGCTCCACCTTTAGGCCCAGCACTTGGTCCACTTGGCGTTTCAATAACAAATGTAATTGAAGAGATAAACAAAAAAACAAAGGACCTTGCAGGCATGAAAGTTCCTGTAACTGTCATTGTTGATACTTCTACAAAAGAATTTGACATAAAGGTTGGTTCTCCACCTGTTAGTGCTCTTATCAAAAAGGAACTTGGAATTGAAAAAGGTTCCAGTGAAGCTGGTAAATCAAGGGCAGGAGATTTAACCGAAGAGCAAGTTAAGAAAATAGCATCTGCTAAATTTGGTTCCACTGAAGACCGATTTATTACCATGGTAAAGGGAAGCGCAAGAAGCATGGGAATAACTATTGGCCAAGGCGCAGTTTCAGAAGAAGAGAAGAAAGCCGCTGAAGAGTCAAAGAAGAAAGCCGCTGAAGAAGCAGCTGCCGCAGCCGCACCAAAAGAGGGTGAAGAAGTAGCAGAAGGTGAAGGCGGAGAAGAAGCATCAACCGAAGAAGACGGAGAAGCACCAAAAGAAGAAGAGAAGAAAGAAGACAAAGAATAAATTAATTCTTAATTTCAGTTTTTTCTGCAAGTTGTTTTTGTATGAGAAGTTGAGCGTTTTCATCTGGCATTGTTGTTACATCGCCTTTTTTGTAAGGACCGTAGTTTTTCATGTTAATGCCTACAAACCTTGGAACGTCCTCAAGTATTGTTACCATTGTTAGATTTTCCTCTTCTGGTTCATCAAAAGCTCCCTCTCTTTTCTTTTGAAACCCTTTTACACATTCAACTGCATTTTCAAAGAACTTTTCTTCCTCAGGTGTCAGGTTGTCCGGAAGAACGCCTGAATCTATGAAACCGTGAACAGAATTGAGTATTTTTCTCTCCCTTCTGCCAAAAATTGTTTTTAGTCTTCTTTTTATTGAATCAAGCGCCCATTGGTCAGACTCGTCTCTGGCCATTTTGCCCTTCCGTTCAACGTATTCTTTTACTTCTAAAAAGAACCCTTCGGGGAGCCTTGTAAGGCCCGGAGAATTTTTCTCTTCTTCGAATATTCTTCGTATTGTTTCATCTGTGAGCATAATTAATTGGTACAGTCAAGAAATATAAGATTTAAAACAAAATTTAGAAATGGGATTACCGTACAAAACAAAAGCTAGAGTATATTTAAATGATTTCAATAAAGTTTCATGGAATATTTTTGATTCTGAACCAAATGAAATTATTGATCCTAAAATAAGTAAAGTTGTTAATTCTGGACCAAATGAAGTTGTTAATACTATAGGATTTCTAGGAGAAAAGTTAAAAAAAACATCGAAAACACGTAATCAATTTAAAATAGAAATAGGGTATATAGACGATAGCGGAACAGTAGACATATATCACAATTTTGACACTGATACATATGGCGAAAAATGGATTAAAAAAATGTTAAAAAATGTACTCGGCGATGTATTCGAAGTTGAAATTAAATAACATCAGTTTTTTATTTAACTAAATTAACTGATAGCTATGCCTATACGACAACCTATAATTTCAGTGATGGGTCATGTAGACTCCGGAAAGACTACTTTGCTTGACAAGGTTAGAGGTAGTACTGTCACTTCCTGCGAGGCCGGGGGCATTACACAGCACATTGGAGCTTCGGAGGTCCCTATATGTAATATTGAAAGAATATGTGGAGACCTGATGAAGCGTATGAAGGTTGATGTAAAAATACCTGGACTCTTATTCATCGATACTCCTGGTCACGAAGCATTCACAACATTACGTAAACGTGGCGGTAGTATCGCCGACCTAGCAGTTCTCATAATAGATATAAACGAGGGCATACAGCCACAAACTGAAGAAAGCATAACATTTCTTAAGGAATTTCACACACCCTTTGTTGTTGCAGCGACGAAAATAGACAGGATACTTGGATGGAGATCAGAAGAAAATTCATGTTTTCTGGCAAACCTGAAAAATCAGGACAACAGAACACAGGACGAGTTGGAAGAAAAGTTGTACAAAATAGTCGGTCAACTCAGTCAAAAAGGATTCAAATCAGAACGTTATGACAGGATCGATGACTTTGCAAAAGAAGTTTGCATAGTTCCTGTTTCAGGAACAACTGGTGAAGGTGTACCAGATCTTCTCATGACACTTA
>DAOWAL010000049.1 GCA_030634615.1 Candidatus Aenigmatarchaeota archaeon
AATTTTGATACGGGTAAATGATAATATATAAAACAACCAATAAAATTAATGGTAAAAGTTATATCGGACAAACTGTTCATAGTTTAAGACAAAGAAAACATGGACATGTCTCTGCTGCTTTATCCGTAAGAGATACCACCTATTTTCATCGCGCGCTTAGAAAATATGGCAGCGAAAATTTTTCTTGGGAAATTTTACAGGAATGTGATACAATTGAAGAATTGAATCAACTAGAAATTTTTTATATCGGTTATTATAATACATTTGGTAACAACGGTTATAATTTAACTGTTGGTGGAAAAAGCGGATTAGTAGGGTTTAAACACACAGACGAATCAAAAAGAAAAATGTCTGAAGCACAAAAAGGAAAAAAACTTTCGGAAGAAACAAAAAGAAGAATGTCAAAAGTTCAAAAAAATAAAGTAGTTTCTAAAGAGACTAGAAGAAAAATATCTGAAGGACACAAAGGTTTCAAACTTCCTGAGAAAGTGAGGAGAAAGATATCTGTGGCACTAAAGGGTAAATTTACTGGTAAGAACAGTCCTTTATACGGTAAACCGTTTTCTAAAGAGCATAGAAGAAGAATGTCGGAAGCTAGAGTTGGTAAACAGGTGGGCAAAAATAATCCGGCAGCAAAAGCTGTGGTTATTGATAATAAATATTTTGATACAGTGAATCAAGCAGCAAAAGCACTGGCTGTAGCCCGTTTGACCATTTATCGCAGAATAAGAAGGGGGATTGTTGGATACCAATACGCCCGTAAAGAAGGAAATTAATCATCAATAACCCGTCAAGAAAACCCACTGTTTTCGACCAGATTTTAAACAGCAGAATTCGGTTTTAGCCGTAGGAGGAAGTTTTATGTCGGAAAAATTAAGTATTTTTGGTAAAAAGTTCTGGGATTTGTGGGCTATGAAAATCATGAGAAATGTAGCCTCTATAAAATATCAATTTTTAACAGCATTTTTTGTGTTAATTGCATATGGAATGTTTAATGTGGATCCTAATGATAACCCTTGGATAAGTGACACTGTTGGGCTCGCTTTCCTTGGCGGAGGGTTTATAGCTTTATCAACGGCCCGTATTATCAGTAAAACGAAATTAACAGAAAATGAACCATTAGATACGGATAAATAAAATGACCTTTTTTGATATAACAAAAAGTATAACATTGGTAGTTGTTGTTGCCTTTTTATGGTTTCATGGAAATGCTATTATAAGTGGTTTTAATAAACCTTCAATTCCAGCAGCGATAATTAAAACCATTGATGATAATGCATTGAAATTGTCATCGTTAACCGCCAGCAATAAAAAAGTTAAAGATTTACGTGAAGAATTTGAATCCAAAAATAGTAAAATTTTGTCGGAGTATGAAAAGCAGAAAAAAGAAGTATTGGAAGAATTAGGTGAGATTAAAGCGAAACAGAAACAAACAAGAGATTTAATAAATAGACAATCGGATAAAGTTACAACTCCAAAGAATGAAAAATTAGCATACGAGTTTAAGAAAGTTTATGCAAAAGATATTGATGGAAAATCGTTTCCAGTTGCTTGGGTGATGTATTTTCCTAACCAGAGTGATGATAAGCGTTGGAAAACCGGAACCTACCCATTAGAATATTATACCAAAGTTATAGAAACAGAAAATCGAGATGGTACCTTTAATCGCTATGCCGAAATGCATCTGGAAAATAATCAGATGGATGAGACTGAAGGTAAGCAATACCCGATCAAATTAGAAAATATTGAATGGGCAAAAGTTGAAAAGAAAGAAAAATCATGGATGTGGAATCCAAGATTGGGGTTTGGATTAATAGCCTCACCTGATTATGTAGCACCCACATTGGATATTAGTATAGCCAGTTATGGCAGAACAAGCAGGGATTTTGATTGGCGATTTGTTTCTTTGGGACTGGGAGCAAATAAGACATCTGATGATGATATTGTCTTCATAGGATCTTTTGAACCCTGTTCATGGAATATTGGAAATGTTTTACCATTAGTAGAGAATATGTTCGTTGGGCCTGTATGGGCTATAGATTCAAATAGTGAAACGAAGTTGGGAGTTAAAACTGTTATCCCGTTTTAGGAGGATATAGGTCAAATTAATATGATAATTTATAAGGTGACGAATAAAATTAATGGTAAAGAGTATGTAGGACAAACTACTATTAGTTTGAAAAAAAGGAAAGGTGGGCATATTAATGCTGCATTATCTACGCATGATAATAATTATTTTCATTCTGCACTCAGAAAATATGGTCCAGAAAATTTTGATTGGAAAACTATACATGGGTGTGTTAATATTGATGATCTAAATAAATGGGAGATATATTATATAAAATATTATAATACCTTTAATAATGGTTATAATTTGACTTTGGGGGGCTTTGGATCAATTGGTTACAAGCATACCGAAGAAACCAAAAAGAAGATATCTATTGCAAATGGCGGAAAAAAATCTATTTGGTATGGTAAAAAGCATTCAGAGGAATCAAAAAGAAAAATGTCCGAATCACATAAAGGTATTAAGCCTTCTGATGAAACAAAAAGAAAATTGTCGAAAGCGTTTAAAGGTGAAAAAAATCATTTTTATGGAAAACATCATTCCGAAAAAATGAAAAGGAAAATGTCAGAATTACAGAGTGGAGAAAAACATCCTTTTTATGGTAGGCATCATTCAGATGAAACTAAAAGAAAAATGTCTGAAACAAAGAAGGGAAAAAATCATCCAATGTACGGGAAACATCTTTCTGAAGAGCACAGTGGAAAAATATCCGAAGGGTTAAAAGGAAAAAATAATCCACGAGCAAGGGCCGTGATTATTGGTGATAAATTTTTTGATACAAGAGAACAGGCGGCGAAATTCGTTAATATTTCCGCATCACACGTTAGATATAGAATTTTACATGCGACAAAATGGTTAGATTACAGTTACGCATAAATTTAGATTTTAGGAGGCAAGATTATGACTATTGATTTTCAAACACCGCCTTGGTGGAAGAGTGGTCCGGAAGATTACACAAAAAATCGGTCAGCAGGTGTTGACTATACAGTTGATGATCTTATTGGGAGAGTGGATGTAAAAAAATATTCGTTATCGACTGATGATCCAGCTACAGTGTCAGGAACTGACGGTACTATTCTTATATAATGTGGGGGCAAGATGGAACAAGACTCATTGAATAAAGTTACTGCGGACTTAAAAGAAAAATACCCAGATGTGGGTATAAGATCCATAGAGACAAATGATAACACAGGGCAAACAACTTTCCTTTTAGAGCCTACAAAGAAAAGTTTGGCCTTTTTAGATGCAAGAAAAGGCGGAGGGATTACACCCCATACATATAGAGAAAAAGCCGCAGTTATTAGTAGGGATTATGTTCAGAGATCAAATCTCGATTTAGGGGCAGCAGATCCTTATTTAGAGGATCCAAAAGAATCTTTTAAGAGAGCGATTAAATATTATTACACAGATCCATTGGTCGGGGCTTCAACAAATATCTTAGCTAATCTGGCAAAGAAAGGATTTGAGAATGACATAGATGATCCAAACATAAAACAGTTCTATGACACATGGACTTTCGATGTCGGTTTTGATGAGTTGTTAGATTGGATTTTCCTAGATTTTTTCAAAGTCGGCCATGTAACCACATATAAAGTTTTAGCGAAATATGAACCCAGAGTTTCATACCTATCACCCATTCCTGGCAAAAAAGTCAAAACAAGTAAAAAAACAACTGGAAAAGAAAAAGCGGCCAAGAAAAAAATTTGGTCGAAGGGCTTTTTGCCCACCGCTTATACTGTGTTAAATCCTTTATTAACTACGATTAATGGGAGTTTACTTTTTGATAAGACCTCAGTATCATTAACACCCCCATCTGAATTAGCAGAACTGCTTAAAAAACCAAGTGGTGAATTAACCGAAGATGAAAAAGATTTAATTAAAGCCCTACCTTCAGATTTGAAAGCCGCGGCAGAAAAAGGTGGTGAATTTCAATTAGATCCTCGACTCGTTGGCCAAATTACCTATAGGAAGTCCCCATATGAGCGTTACGCTCGTCCAAAGACATTAAGGGTATTCGATACCATCGAATATAAAAATGCCTTGAAACAAGCTGATTTGAGCACCCTGGATGGTATTACAAATTACATCTTGAAAATTACAATAGGTAACGATGAACATCCTGTCACATCTCAGGAAGAATTGGAAGCGGTCGCGAGCCTTTTCAATACACCGAGTAAAGGATTTGACGTCATATGGAACCATACCCTACAAGTAGAAAAAATTATATCTCCTGAAATCGATAAAATTTTGGGGGAGGGTAAATATAAACAAGTTAATAATGACATGACCACTGGTTTGGCAATCACACGTGCGATTCTTGACGGTGGATCTGACATAAATACAGCAGAAATTGAGTTACTGACTAAAGGTTTAATGGAAGAAGTGAACTATGCCAGACGCCAGGTTACACGTTGGATCTACAAGGAATACAGACAAATAGCAGAAGCCATGGGGTTTGATCGGTTTCCGTCCATCAGGTGGGACGAAGGTGTATTACTTGATACGATTCTATACTTAAATTCGATCTCGGCAATGGTGGATCGTCGTATGCTTTCATATCGTACAGCGTTGGAGACTCTTAATTTTGATTATCCAAATGAACTAAAGAATATGGAGGAAGAATTACCTCTTGTAGAGAAAGGATTGTTCGGTATTTTGGGCAGCCCGTTTCAGCAGGCTAAACAGGACATGCAACCGGTGCAGAATTCTCCATCTGGAACCCCATCAAGAGGGCGCCCGACAGGACAACCAACAGGCAAAAAAGATACAAATGTAAATCCAGCGAAACAACCTGGGCAGAAAGCGTCGGTGGTAAAAGATATTACAAACATGACTCCTTCCGAATATTCAACTTTTTTGGACGGGGCCAGAAGTGTGTTATCTGAGGATGAGTATATTAACTTTTTAGATTGGGCGAGTAAAGAGAGGTTTAATGGGTAATAAAGTAAGTGGTATAATATATAAAGTGACAAATAAAATTAATGGTAAAATGTATATTGGACAGACTATTAAAAGGTTGGAGGTAAGAAAAAATGCTCATAATTCAGATGCTTTATCTATAAAAGACAATAACCATTTTCACAGTGCTATTAGAAAACACAGTATCGAAAAGTTTGATTGGGAGATCATCGATAGAAATGATAACAGAGTAAAACTAAATTTATTAGAAGTGTTTTATGTTGGTTATTACAATACATTTATTGGTAGAGGGTATAACTTGAATGCTGGTGGGGATGGAAATCTTGGGTTTTCTCCTTCCAAGGAAACAAGAAAAAAATTATCCCTTGCTAATTCTGGTAAGGCTAATCCTATGTATGGTAAGAGGCATTCAGCAGAAACCAGAAAAAAGATATCTATAGCAGCGACGGGCAAACATAGTGGTGAAAATAATTCAAATTATGGTAAAAAACATTCTAAGGAAACTAGGAAAAAGATATCTGAGGCATTGGTGGGTAAATGTATCGGCGAAAAAAATCATAATTTCGGTAAACCGTTATCTGATGAAACGAAAAGAAAACTGTCTATAGCATTAACTGGTAAATGTGGTCCTATGCTCGGTAAACATCATTCTGATGAAACAAAAAAGAAAATATCTGAAAGAATGATAGGTAAGAACAAAGGGAAAGACAGTCCTCATGCCCATGCAGTAATTATAGGTGATAAGTATTTCGATACTCTGACTGAAGCTGCCAAATTTATAGGGGTTACACCACCAATAATAAGAAAAAGAATTTTACAAACAAAATGGTTAGACTACCATTATGCATAACCCATACGGTCTAATATACAAAGCAACAAATAATATTAACGAAAAAGTGTATATCGGTCAAACAACCGGTACATTACATAAAAGAAAATCGAGACATGAGAGCGGTTCAAGAAAAAGAAAGCCAACGATACACTTTCACCGGGCTCTAAAGAAGTATTCCATAAAAGCGTTCACATGGGAAATATTAGAATATTGTGATGATAAAATTGAACTCGATCAAATGGAATATCACTATATAATGCAATTTGATTCTTATAAACATGGTTACAATCAGACATTAGGTGGTGAGAGTAGTTACGGAAGAATATGTAAGAATGCCACAAAAGAAAAAATATCAAAAGCGAAAACAGGTATTCCATTTTCAAAAGAACATAAAGCAAAGTTATCAAAAATGCGCCGGGGAGTAAAAAAATCTCCAGAACACATAAAAAATGTTGCTCGGGCTAAAAGTCAATACTGGGAAATAATATACCCAAATGGTAACAAAGAAGTAATAAGAAATTTAAGCGCTTTCTGTAGAAGTCATGATTTAAGTGATCGAGGTATGTGGTTAGTGGCAAACAATTATAGGAATCAGCATAAAGGGTTTAAATGTAAAAAGATAACAAATGGAGTATGTTAATGGTAGTTTATATGGTCACAAATAAAGAGAATGGAAAGAAATATATCGGGCAAACGACTAATAGTTTTGAACAGCGTAAACACGAGCATGTTTATGATGCACTAGGTAATAAAAAGGGTATGTATTTTCACAAGGCTATTAGAAAATATGGGGTGGAAGCTTTTGATTGGCAAACACTTTATGAATGTGACAATATAGAAGATTTAAATAAAGCAGAAATTTATTACATACAACATTATGATACTTTTGAGAATGGGTATAATCTTACACTTGGTGGACGAAATGCACCTCATTCTGAGGAAACTAAAAGAAAGATGTCCATTTCAAAGAGAGGAGAAAACAATCCAATGTTTGGTGTTCATCTGTGTGGAAAAGATAATCCTATGTATGGTAAAAAATTGTCTGCGGAACACAAACGAATACTATCTGAAGTAAATAAGGGCAAAATAATTTCGGAGGAACATAAACAAAAGATATCTGAGGCTAATAAAGGAAAAGATGTCTCAGAAGAAACCTGTAAAAAAATATCCGAGGCAAATAAAGGTAGAAAGATTTCAAAAGAAACAAGAGCAAAAATGTCTATAGCAAATAAAGGAAAGAATAATTCGATGTATGGTAAAAAACATTTAGAGAAAACTAAAAGAAAGATGTCTGAAGCCAATAGAGGTAAAAATAATGGTAATGCCCGTGCTATAATTATTGATCACCGGCATTTTGATACTATTAGAGAGGCAGAGGTCTTTTTGGGGGTTGGTCATGGTACTATATTTCATAGATTAAAAAATCAGTGGTCCGGGTACGAATATGTTTAATTTTGGAGGTGTGTTTAATGTATGAAGATGAAAACGGGGATTCTTGGAAAATTTGGAGAAAACATATAATTCTAGAAATTAGTCGTATGAATAATAATCTTGAAAAATTGGAAGCAAGACATAACGAATATATGTTAAATACATCAATTGAAATAAGTCGTATTAAAACCTTAGCCATTGCATATGGTGGAATTGCCGGATTGATAGTTACATTAGTAATCAGGGAGGTGTTGAATAGATTATGATACCCTGGATTAAATCACTATTTGATAAGACATGTCAGGAGACAATTTTGTCTTACGAGTTAGATAAAAATAGAGAGAGTCTAAATTATCTAATTCATTTGACAGAACGATTGGAAGAAATGGAAACTGATACACAATATCGTAATGCGTTTTTAAATGCTATGGCTAACGGTTTAGATTTCCCTATGTGGGTTAAGGATACTAATGGTAATTTTTTATTCGTAAATACTGCTTGTGCTAAAATAATTTTGAGGACCACAGTAGAAAAGGCACTAAATTTAACAGATATAGATTTTAGAAAAGATGCTCTTGCTCCGATATGTATGAAAAGTGATAAACGTATACAAGAAACTTTAAAGACATTGAGATTTATAGAGCATTCCAGATACAAGGATGGTAGGGATGTCTGGTTAGATGTGACGAAATCACCATTAATAGTAGATGGGAAATTGGTTGGAATTGTCGGATCTGCTAAAGATATCTCAACTCTTGTTTCGAAAGAGATTAGAGATCATTGTGCAAAACCAGGATTAATTGAAATTGATCTTAATTTAGAATATTATATGGGTGCAAAAAGTGCAAAAAGAAAAAACGATTTGAAAGAAGTTTTGGAGAAGCATATGCATGATTGTTAAAATGAAGGAATTGAAAAATGGATAATTATAAAATTTGTACAAAGTGTGGTGAGGAGTTTCCTGCTACAACGGAATTTTTTTATAAACAGAAGATTGGTGAATTTGGCTTACAGGCTGAATGTAAAATTTGTCATCGGAAATATTACAAAGATAACAAAAAGAAGTATTCAGCAACTAATAAGAAATGGCGAAAAAATAACAAAGAAAAATGTACCACAGATAGGAAAGAGTGGTATGAAAATAACAGAGAGTGGGTTGTAGAATATCGGAAAGACAACAAGGAAAAAATTGCAGTTAATAGTGCAAAATGGTGG
>DAOWAL010000110.1 GCA_030634615.1 Candidatus Aenigmatarchaeota archaeon
AATTCAGAAAAATTATAAACATTTGTATAAATATTCGATACACTACTATTCGCATTTATAAATTCTATAAATTGTTGTTTGTTTAAAACAGTATGTCTTCGAGGATTTGCAACTTCTCTTGGAAATTTAATGTCGTACATTTTTTTTCCTCCATTCAATTTTTCTATGTTCTTTTGCGTGACAACTTCTGCATAATATTTCTAAATTATCTTTTTCATTGTTATATGTATTTCTGTCTTTATGGTGAATAGCTAATTTCATGCCAGTTAATTTAATATGTTCAAGTTCTGAAATTTTACAATTACCACATTTCCATTTAATTCTTTCACCGTAATATTCTAATGTTTTGTAGATATGTTCATATTTTGTAATTCCTGTTCCTCCACGGGAAATACTTATTTTTCTTCTTTCTTTTTCAGACCATGGTCTGCCTTTATTCCAAGGAATTTTTCCATACATTGAATTTAATTTTCCTTTAAATTTACCATTACCTTTTTTAAACCAGGCACTATTTGGCTTTCCATTTGTTGGTATTCCTGAAGTCATATATCTTAATTACCTCACAGCTACGTCACAATGATTCTTGAATGAACACCACAGACACGCTTTTTTTCCAGGTGTTGCAGTCCACAGACCAGAATCAAGGCAAGTCTTAATCTTCTTCCTTATTTTGTCAATATCCATTACAAGTTTTTCTGCATCCACATCTTTCAATTCACAGTGATAGACATAATTGTCGTAAGGGAAATATATCGCCCCCCATTTAATCGGTGCAAGTTCAGGGTGCGCGATTTCAATAATAATCTTGTACCATAACATGTCTGACACGTAATTCTTGCACTTTTCAGGAGTTGGCTTGCCTGTCTTATTCTCTACTATAATGAGGTCAGAGTCGTTAAAATCTTTGTGTTTGGGTGCGAATATATCGCCTTTATGGCATTTGTGCACCCTGTCTACAATGCCCACCAGCTTCGGGTCTTCAATCTTCCACTTCTTTTCTTTCATCACGGGCAGGAAAAATGTACTGTCAAACCCTGCTCTGTGAATAGATTCCCATCGTTCTATCTCAAACTTTGCAACGTTTTTCTTATAAGGCATATTAGGATAGAATTTTAGTTTTGATAGGTTTTGTATCGTGCCGTCATCCAACGGAGTTGTGATATCAAAGAATGTGTCGATGAACAGATGTACGTCGTTACCAAGTACAAAAAATGGGTTGTATCCCTGCTCTTTCCTGTCAATATATGAAAACTTGAACGATAGTGGGCATGAGTTAAAAAGACCCATCTTAGATTTACTGATATACAATAAATGATTATTATTTGTCATATCCATCATCACCTAAAAATCCATTACACTTTTCTGCCCCGTGAGTTCCAGAAGACTCCAACCCAAACCGTCGAAGATGGCACGCATCTTATCTCTCGTCGCTTCGTCACGATGCTTGTTATAGTCAATCACTGTTCCGTCTGGAACATCCCCGTTTTTACGGACTGCTATCACATCAGTATCCGGCTTGCCAGGTATCCTGATGACGTACAATAACAAAAACTTTTCACCCGGTCTTATATCCAAAACCAAATGACGGTTTGAATACATTACACCACGGACCACCGGTATATTAGTTTTGTATTCGCTTAACGATTTATTGAGAGGTGTAGGTATGCCTATTGTTTCGTAATCATACTTGTCGTTTTTTATTGAATTAATTATACTTTTCAAATAACCAATAATATCCTTTTTGTTAGAATCATCCGACAACAACATTTTAAGCACCTTTTTCTGGGTCGAGCGTGCCAGCTTGCTTTGATCTGACCGGACCACCTCAAACCCGGTGATGGTTACTTTATCAACTGCTTTCCCTTTATAATGCGCTAATCTCCCTGCATATCTTTTCTTTGCTTGACCGAAAAATATCTTTTTATATACCTTCTCGAACTCTATGACAAGGTAATTTTGGGCTATATTATATATCTGTGTAAATTCGTCGTAGCTATCCTGTAATGTTTTTGCTATTTTGTTTGATTCCTCTACCATCTGACTTTGACCCTCTTTTAATTTGACAAATATTGAATCAGTATCACCTGCTATCACATCATAACCCTGTTGTTTTGCGATTTTTCTTGACCATAGTATAGAATTCCTTCCTACATAAGTAATACTTGCAGCGATGCTCGGTTCAAATAACCTAAAACCGTGAAATCCAAGAACACCATAAAAACTGTTACAAAGTACTTTCAACGAATATTGTTTGTATTCCAATCGTTCATATTCAGGGTCACCATACTTGAATTTATCCCTTTCTTTCTGCACCTTAATCCGTTCATCTATAAGAAATTCCAATATTTCCGGTATGAACCCTTTCTTATCCTGAAGAAAATGGACTTCCTTATATTTTATATATCTCTTAATTTCTCCTGGTGCCACCCCCTTGAAATCTTGTTTTTCTATATCCCAATTTGTTTCAAAAAACTTATCGAATGTTTCCTTCACTCTTACAAGCTCACTGTTTTTTGTTATCATCTCTTCGTCTACATACGGAATTCTTAAGTTTGTCGTATTGTTGGTTCGTTCAGGTACCAGTGTTTCAGGACTGGCATTCAAACAACTTATTATTTTTGGGTACAGTGCTTTATAGTCGAACACGGATATCCATTCGTGTATCCCTTTTTGTGGAGTGAGCACTTTGCCCCCGCCGTAACTTGTTTTATCATTCTTTACCTTTGTCGGCAATACATACTTGCCTTTGCAGAATGATAAGACGAACGCGTCTACGACACGTGAATTGTTAAATACATCGTTGAACGAACACTTGCTCAGTCTACGGATTTCATCGAAGTATTGGATTATTCTCTTTTTTCGTTGTATTCTATAAACTAACATGACATCCTTTTTATTGTAAGCTATGAAAGTCTTCAGATCATTTCGCCATAAATTGCCCAGCCCGCCTGATACCTTTATCTTCCTTTCACCCAGCTCTTCATAAGCTACGTTATCCAGACGATATGAGTTAAGTTCCCCGTACTGCATGCGTCTGTACGCTTCCAGCATATCAAAAATAATCCTGCCCTTTACGACGACATCCTTATATTCATTGGTGATGACTACATTCATGGGTGATAGTTGTTGTGAATTCATGCCGAGATTATTCATTCTGTTAATAATGTACATCATATCAAATTGTTTCACGTTCCATCCACTGATTAAATCACAATCAACATCCGTCATGTACTTCAGGAAAGACGTTAACATATACCTTTCATTATTGAAATATATGGTGTAGTCATTATAAGAATATGTCTTTTCGTCGTTCAACAGGAACGATACCAACCCATTATCCTGTTTTTCGGGTTTAAGATCGGCACGCCATACAAATGTGATGCACTTTTTGTTGATATTATTGAAACATGTAATCGCAGTTATTTCCTCCTGCGCCAACATGACGTTCGGGAATGTTGAAGAGACGTTGATTTCTATATCTAGATACACCACTGAAATCGGCACACCAGGTATATCATTGTACATATCAATTGTGTATCTCGTCGGGTAAAGAATGTCTGCTTCATATGATTTTGATACAACCCCACGCAGTTCTTTCACATACTTCGGGAGTTTGCAGAAAACCTTCGATACCATTTCACCGTGGATATCTGTCACTGATACGTCTTCTATAAACAACACATTTTTATTGTTTGTCAGTTTGTGTTTTTCGTTTCTGGGGATATAGAAATACGGTTTAAAATTCTTATCCGTCTCAACTACTCTTTTCCCATCCTTGCCACGTAAATAGGTGTGGATTATGGGTGATTCATTCACAACTTCATATTCTGTCAAAATCATTCAAACACCCCAATTTAAAATTTTGTTAAATCATTTGTTTCAGGTA
>DAOWAL010000046.1 GCA_030634615.1 Candidatus Aenigmatarchaeota archaeon
CGGACCGTTACCATTTACAACATCAGCAACAAGACTGGCACTTGGAGGAGTATCAAGATCACGGATATAAACTGAAAGACGCTGGGTGGAATTCAGTCCCTGACGGTCATAAACAGTCAAATCTATAAGAAATTCCTTACTTGTGTTAAAAACATGCGAAACAATGGGCCCTGTGGTTTCCTTGGAATTACCATCGCCAAAATTCCAGACATAGCGGGTAACCGCTTCATCATCGGTGGAAGTTGAAGCATCCAAAATAACATTTGAACCAACACACACAGCGAGAGAAGTGGTAATAAAATTAGCCTTGGGAGCTTTATTCACCTTAACTAAAACATCATGAGCGACAGACGTTTTCCCACCAAAAACATCCTCAACAGTCAGTGTTACATGATAGGTGTTTGGATCAATGAAATTATGTGAAATTGTTTTTTCAGTAATTTTCTGATCAGCCTGGCCGTCACCGAAATTCCAAGTATAGTTCTTTATACCTGCAGTACTGCTTGATTGGCCGGCATCAAAAATAAATTCTTTTGGTGCGATACCTTCACTCGGCTCCAAGGTAAATTCGGCAACAGGGAGAGCGTGAACAATTATTGCCTGCGACAAGACAGAGAAGTCGCCTGTTTTATCGGTGACTTTAAGGGAAACAGTGTAATTGCCGGCATTTTGGTAAACATGATTAACATTCACCTGGGTTCCGGTAATGATTGTTCCATCACCAAAATTCCATTCGTATTCAACAATTTGATTGTCAGGATCGCTGGAAGTGCTTCCATTAAAGCTAAAAGTGGAAGTAAGTATATGCTCAGCAAAGTTTGAAGTAAACTCTGCTTGTGGAGGATAATTGATATAAAAGCTCATAGTACTGGAACTGGACGCACCACTGCTGTCGGTTACCTTTAATGTCACAGTATAATTCCCGGGATTTGAATATTGGTGAGAAACCACAGGAACATTGGTTGTGGTAGTTGCACCATCTCCAAAATTCCATTCAAAACTATTTAATGGAGCATCATCAGTGGAAGTTGAAGCATCAAAAATTGATGGATGGGAGATACTTCCAATACTTGTGGTGGCCACAAATTTTGCCACCGGTAAAATATTTGTAGTATAAGTCATTGTAGTTTCCGAAGCATTTCCGGCCTTGTCTACAACACCTATTTTGATTAAATTGGCAAGCGGTGATGCCAACGGAAAGGCTTCTGTAAATTGAATAGTCACAGTTTTATTATCCTCGTTGATGGTCATCAACGATTCAGGGATGACAACTCCATTAAGAGTCAGATTTAATTGTGTCCAGTCAATATCGCCATGGTCGCCGATATTCAAGGTAATTTCCGGTGTTAGATTTTCCCCGAGATCTGATCCTATTTCCGGTTGTGATGTGTACACTGGAGGTGTACGGTCGATAACAAATGTGTGGCTTTGCACGGAAGTATTGCCGGCAATATCAGTAATTTGAAACTCAAGAGTGTAATTGCCTTCTGGCAGCGATTCAAGATTTCCCTCTACAATAAATTCGCCCGGATTGGAACCTTCAACAATTGTAAACATTTCTGTAATGTTTTCATCATAAGGAGTACCATCTGGCAGATTCCCACTGATGTTTATTTGAATGGAGTCGGGATCAAGTCTTTCGAACGAATCAAGGACCGTGATACTTAATTCACCCAATGTTTGAACATTGCCACCAGTTTCAGGGGGAAAAAGCTCAATTGGTTCCCATTCGGGAGGAGTACTATCTTCCGCAACAGGAATAACCTTTTGAACACGTCCCCATTTTTTCAGAACATCGTCATCCTTATTCTTGCGATAAAACTGTATCTTAAACTGATTAAAATCCTCAGGACTCATCTTTCCAGTTTGATGAACGTATTCGATACTGCTTCCTTCTGGCAGCTTTTGCGGATCAATGTGATTTACAAGATTTCCCTTGTAAAAATAGTCGATGGCATAATCCCGATTGTCTTGTGGTGCACCAGCGATGGTTCCGTCGTCCAATTCTTCGTGAAAATCAATCAGGTCAGATCCTTCAGGGAGTCCTGACGGAAGATGCCTGAGATTGGTAATTCTGGTTTGAACCGATGTACTTTCACCTTGAATAAGACTTCCGGGAACAGTCAGCATCTGGTATTTGAAGCCGGAAATCATGGTTGCATAATAAAGAGGACCTGCAACCTTGTTTCCAACCTGCAATGGAAGCCTGTACTCGGCGACAAGCTCAGGTTGATTGGCCACTCTTTTTCCGATCTTGCTTGAAATCCTATTTAAGATTTCCACCATTTTTTCAAGACGTTTTATTTTCTTTGGACTGATATTTGGATCATTCTCCAACTGTTCAATTCTTTCTGAAAGCTTTTGAATCTTCCTGTCCAGCTTGGATTGAATTTTCATAAAATGACGGATACGCGGTTGAATGTATCCAACAACAATTGTAAGTGTATTAAGAGAATCTTCCACAAGTGCTGGAGTGGTATATGAAAAATATCTTTTATTTTTCTTTCCTTTTATTACAGTAAGATTTTCTGTTACTTCGTTGGTGTGATCTGGAAAAAATGCCCTAACCTTAAACCACTTATCGCTGATTGGACGACAATTAGGCACATCCTTGGAAGCCTTGTTCTTGACCTTGCAGATTTCGCCTTTTATCTCCAAGGATTCTCCGACAACCTGTGCAACAGGATTTGGATTTTCCAGCGTGATCCACAGACCGGTATTTTCAACCTGCGGGCCTTTTGCAAAGGCCGATGTTGCAAAAAATAAAACAAACAAAACACTCCAAAGTGATATTTTCATTCAGTTATCCCTGTTAATTTTTAAATGAGTAAATCGAGTTCGTTTTTCTCTTCAGCCGTAAGTGGAATTTCAGCGTTCAAAACGCTCAGATCATTCTGATCAATTTTGTAATCACCTTGAAGACCGCTACCTATTTGCTGAATTTCATCCTTGGCATATTGCTGAATAACCGGATCATTCATTTCGTGCAGGCCAGTACCTTCGATTTTTTTAGTGATTTTTTCCGCATCTTTGCAGCCAGTGAATGACATAAGCAAAAATGCTATTAATAATGACAATGAAATAATCCGCATATTCTTCATAAAAAACCATGCTCCCTGTCGTTAACAATTTGTAAAAAATTTTTGATCGACATTCTTCTCGGTCATAAATTCATAAAACTTACAGCTATCTTGCTGATTTTCTTATAAAAAATACAACTGGACTCATGCAGATTTTTTTGATTACTAAAGTGTGAATCAGTTCATTATGAAAGAACCAAATCAACCAATTACAGGCAAATACACAGCGACTAAAACACTTGGGGAATTTATTAAATGCGGCAGAAAATGCTTATGGTTTACCACAAAAAAACTCGCCAACCTTTTACAATATCATTTAAATTGAGTCGAACCTACAGGTTCAGTTCAATATAATTTTTAACATCATGTCGCCAGAAATAAGTTGATCCATTATCAAAGGTTAGCAGTTCTTCATTATCAACAAGGCCATCAATATATTCATTTTTGGCAATATCCCAGTAAATAGGGTCTTGAGATTTCATTACATCTACTGTTGATAATTCCATGAATCCAACTTTAACGGTTTCACTGTAGCAATCATCAATCATGGATTCAAAAATCTCATCGGTGTCTATTGAATCAAGGTTTTCATCAATTAAATGCTCAATTACCCAGTCCGTTCCGTATTCAACGCCAACTCCTTCTAGCAATCTCATGAGATCATCTGAATGACAAATACTGCACACTCCTGTTGGAGCTTTTTTGTAACAGCCATAGCAAAATGAAGTGGTTTTTTGAAATGCAATTCTTGTTAACTTTTCCATAATTTCCTTACACATAAAAAATCCTTTGTTGAAGTTTTTGTTTTTCATGTGAAGTGAAAGGAAACGAAGCCAAACGCTTATCAAGAAGAAACTCGGAGGCTCCTCTGGAAACCGTGTTTGTTCTTGATAAGCAAGTGAGTGAAGTGGATAAACGTTCACAAAAAATAAAAATGGAAACAAAAGATTTAAAGATGTAAATAATTACTAATGACAAGAATTTACACCACAACAATAATGTGCAACAATAAGGATCACATGAGGAAGTTAGAAGTACATGAAAAAGATGTGATATCTGGAAGGGCAATAAGTATCAAACAACCTTTTGTCGAAGAAATTCTCCAAGAAAAAAAGAAGTATGAATACAGAAATAGATTAACTCACATTCGAGGAAGAGTTTATCTTTATGCATCCAAAGGCAAAATAAATGACGTAAAACGATGGAAAAAAGTTGGGCATATTCCAGGCAATCTTCCAACTGGTTTAATTATAGGTTCCGTTGAAATTGTAGATTGCAACTGTTTTGATAATCTTGATTGTTATGGGTACAAATTAAAAAATCCAAAGCGTTACAAAGCTCCAATCAAGCCCAAAATGAAAGCTCAACCTTGCTTTTTCTTCCCTTTTGGGAAAAGAGATGGATAAAATACTTATGAATGTTAAAAATTTATAAAAACCAGATGAGCCTTTGTTAGTAGACAAAGTATTGGAGTTGGCATGACTGTTGTGTTCATTGAAATATTGGTCTCAATATTAACTGGTTTTGTATTTTGTATTATTTATTCATTTATAACAGAAAAAATAAGCAAATTACTTTTCAAGAAAATCTTATTCTTGGCACCATTATTAATGTTTTCACTTTATCTTTGGGGGGAATACGACAACGGAATTAACCTACGAATAAGTATGTTCGGTTATCTTGTAGGATATAGTCTATATTTAGTAAGTCGACATTTGAAGAATGAAAAGTTTTTGTGGTGGCAATTCATAATTGGTACTGTAGTATTTCTCTTTGTGGTTACTTCTGTAATTGTCTGCTCAAAATATTCACTTTTTTAATAAGCCTGATTTTGCAACTGCTATCAGAGAGGTTGCGAAAGTGGTTTCTATGGATCGAAATCAAAACCAGGTCAGTCCTAACAAGAAGTAAAAAGCGGGAATGCGTTTTTGCGAATTGTTGAAGAGCTGATTTGCAACCAAGTAGCATTCCTTGTATGGTGTGGTAGAGGGAATTCAAAAAACAATATCTTCAATATCATCTGAGTTTATTTTTATTACAGGGTGAGCCCTTTCAGAGGGATTACCTGCAAACTTAGAATAGCAGACCTTATCTCCACTTTTCAGGTTATCACCATAAACACTATCTTGGTGAAAGAAGACTCCACTTGAACAATCTACAGGCTGAATGAATCCACAGGAGCCACGAAATAGCAGCCTCGATACATGTGCTTCATATCGATCTTCAGTTGAATAACATAACATTTCACATTTTTTAACTAACTCTACAGCGGTTGGTCTATTATCTGGCTCAAGCTGCATACATTGTTGAATAATTTCGCATAAATCATCAATTAATGATCTAAACTGCAATCGCACCCCATTTTTAATATTATCAATTGAATACTCAGCTTTTTGAATCTTACTAATTGCTAACAGACCTTCACCAAATGGCTTGTCACCACAAAGAAGTTCATATGTCATAGCTCCTAATGCCCAAATATCAGAAGGTTTTTTGGCATTCTTAACAGATGCGATCATTTCTGGTGCCATATATGGCAATGCCCCGATCATAGTTTTAGAAGCTGCCATTGAATCTTCGCTCTCAGCAGCTTCAGCAATAACTTCTTCTGCCATCTTAGCAATACCAAAATCTGTTATTTTTATTGCATCCAGATTCCACTTACCACATATCATTATATTATTGGGCTTCAAATCCCTATGGATAACATCCGCTTGATGAGAGACTGCAACCCCCTTTGCCAAATGATGTAGAATTTTTGCTGCCAAGTATGGATCAATCTTCTCAGTCTTATTGAGAATTGCCTCTCTTAAGTCTTCACCCTCAATAAATTCTTCAATCAAATATTCCTGTTCGTCATCAATAAAATAATCGTAAGTTTTTGCAACGTTGTGATGGTTAATCTTCGAACTGCAAACAGCACTTCTTCTAAACCTTTTTTGCGCACTACTGTTCTTTGGAGTTTTCAGGGCAACAACTCTATTGAGTGAACGATCAATTGCCTTATAAACACATTGCATTCCCCCTTCTCCAATAAATTCCTTCACGTCATACCTGTCGATAAAACTTGTCTTTGGCAAACGATTCATATTACTACCTCTGGATGGGTTGAATCAAATGGAACAAATAAACGCTCGTACCCCTCTCTTGTGTCTGCATCTCCTATAGATATCAAGCAAGATTTATATAATTTGTATCTATCTGAGATATGTAAGGCATTGATATACACTTCTCTCTCTGGTTTTTCTGCATAAAAATCATATCCATCATAACCAATTATTACACTACCCCAATTATTTTTTACTCTTTGTCTACTGCTGCCTTCTTTGATTTTATAAATTTTATCATTATATGCAAGTGCCCCTTCATGTCTTCCGCGCAACAACTTTCTTTTAAGAAGCTGATAGACCTCTAGTATCTTCGGCCTTTTCTCAAGGTCTTTCTCAATGCACCTATTTAATATCTCGGCAAGATCACAAAATTCAGAGTCTTTAATACTCTCTTGGAACGAATATCTCAGGAAACACGGAGGAATCTTAGGTGTTATTCTTTTGGAAAACTCCTTTTCTCCAAGCAACATAAATGCACACGTCACACCAAAAGCATAAACATCAATTGCTTCAGTAAATGCTACTGTAGCATCTGAATACAATTCAGGTGCCGCAAAAACAAATGTTCCCCTAAAGCCTTTTGTTTTAGCCTGGTCAATACTTCTTGCTAGACCAAAATCGAAAACCTTCAGTACGTTATTTGAATCAATTTTTAAATTACTTGGTTTTATATCTCGATGAATAACACCTTGTGCATGAATATCCTTAAGGGCCGAGGCTAATTGAAAAAATGAACGAATCGCTTCCTTTTTCTCAATTTTTTGATTTATCTCATTACCGCAAACATACTCCTCCACGATTGCGATCTCATCATTATCACACATTATCACATCATAGATTTCAACAATGTGTTTTGAACGTAAACTTTGCAATGCTACAATTTCGTCAAAAATGCGTGTTTTATCTCCTCCCAACTTGACCTTCTTAACGGCAACAAATCTATCTAAATAACTGTCTTTAAATTGAAATACATCGCCCATGCCTCCTCCATCCAAGGGTTTGCCTTCAATGTATCTCTTCCCAATGTTTAAACCGTGCATAGTATTTACCCATCCGTAAATTTTATTTGAATTTGTCCATTTCTATCCCTTTGAACATCTTCAATATCATCTACCTCTTCAATTTCAACTTTTATCATCTCTACAGATTCCTTTCTCTTGTCCTTGGAAGCATTGTCTTTCATTTTATCCTCAGAATCCATTAGACTTGCCTTATTTTTATTAGCCACCTTGTTTTTACTTTTTTCTTGCTTCTTACCTACGACACTATTATTTTTCTTGCGATTTTCTGGGTAGGCATTTTTCTTGCGTGAGGTTGACGATGGAACATCCATTACGAATTCAATCCTATTATTTATCCCCGCCACTTCAAGCAATTGAATATCATAAATATCATTCACACCATTTCCCATAATTGGATTATTGCCAAACATTATGACCGTAGAATTGTCCTTTCCACCAACCCACTCAGAAATACAAAGAACTTTTTTAACTACATCGTGTACCTGATTAGAGTACTGACACAAATCAGATATAATTTTTTCACCAATTACATGAGCACCGTCTGATGTTAGAAAAGCATACTTATGCTCATCATCAAATTGACAGTTATGAAAGTGTACTTGAGGGGGGGCATCCATTCCAATATATTGAACGAGTTGATTTGATTTCAAAACATTAGGGTCAATTTTATTTTTCAGATGGGCAAGCTGCCCATCAATGGTATCGTCTACAGTTATTTGCTTCAATTTGTCAGCGTTATGGTATACATAAGCCCTACTATCTCCAACATTGAAGCATATTGCATTTCTCTTTTGATCTACAATAATTCCAACTAATGTCGTTCCACCTTTTCCTTTTGCAAAAGATTTAACATCTCTATTTGAACAAAAAACCGCCTCCTCAATTCTCTTTTGCAATGGATATTGATTTTGTTTTAGAAAACCATCCAAGAAAGAGGCAACAGCAAGATTTGCGCTCTTTTCTCCTGCTGTCATGCCACCCATTCCGTCACATAACAATGCGCCTGTAAATATTTCTCGTCTGTATGAATATTTGAATATAACAGCTCTATCCTCGTTGCTGCTTCTTACACTTCCAATGGTACTTCCAAGAGCAGCGTCGAATTTTTTTAAATAATTTATTCCTTTTTCCCTGATTAGATAATCACCCTCTAGCCAATTTAAAAGTCTATCCTTAAGCATATTCAATCCTCATCTAGTTATTTTTAGCAAAAAATGCACAATTTTAATCGGTCAAATCCAAACTTGAAGATACAACATTTTTTCTGCTTTTTGTGGACTTTCGCTGTAAGTAACTAAAGATTTTCACACCTAAAATATACATTATAATATTTTCGTCAATTGCACGATTAAAGATTTCTTTACTTTTTCAACCATTACGCCATGGCAAATTATGACTCTTTACAACG
>DAOWAL010000003.1 GCA_030634615.1 Candidatus Aenigmatarchaeota archaeon
AATACCAATTGATGATGATTCACTCATTATTATTTCGGAAATTTGTATGGCTTTTGATTGTATCAAATTTTGATGAAAGTCTCCTTTAAAATTATTAACATTTACTGAGAGATAATTCATACTATAAACTATTATTGCAAAGAAAAACAGGCCAGCAATTATGAACTCAAAAACCATCTGTCCTTTCATAATTATAGATTTCTGACAATCAATAAAAATAAATGCTACTACAACAAATAATATATCATTATGAAAAAAATCGGTATTGTCATTCCTATAATGATTATGGTTCTTTTGAGTTCTGGATGTGTAGTTCCAGGAACAGGAATTGAAATACCAGGACTGCCAAACATATTTGGAGGAACGCAGGTCAATGAACAAAGACACGACGTGATTTCCATAGAGAGTCTACAGGCAATACCTGCTACAGAGTTGAGGGAGCGCCAGGATGTTCGTATTCGTGCTGTTATCAAAAATCTTCAGGCTCCAGAATATAAACCAACGGAAAATGTAAGTATTGTACTCTTTAATGATTGTGGGATATTTAAAACTGAAATATCTTTTTGTCAAACCGGTGATGAAATAAAAGATGAAAAAAATGGTGTATATGGATGTAAATTTGATAGAATGCACCCCCAGTCAACACAAATAGTTGAATGGAAACTCAATGCAAAAGATGTCAATGTTGAAACATCGTGCAAAATTGGGGTAATGGCACAATACTATTACACAACATATTCTACAAGTTCTGTAACATTCATAAACAAAATAGAAGTTGAAAGACTCGTATCAGAAGGAAAATCATTTTCAGAAACAGGAATAGCGTCAATAGGTGAGGGTCCTGTAAAATCATATATCGAAGTTAATGGTCAGCCAATTATAATAGATCCGTCAAAGGATTCTAAAGAAGCTGGTTCTGGTATAATGACATTCTGGATATCCAACAGAGGCAACGGGTTGCTTGATTTCTCTAAAAAACAAATAGAAAAAGATGATGAAACAACTGAAGGAGGAAACGTTTTCTTCCCAGAAGAAGGCGACAAAGATTGTGGTGATCGCAAATATGATTACAGGCCGCAGATGTGTATACATATAGAAAGTAAACTCAGATGGATATCTCTTGAAAGTGAGGACAAAAAAGAAAATGTTGAAGAAAAGACATTGGAAGATTGTATAAAATATCATTTGGGTAAAATCGAAAAAGAAGGTGAACCAATAAACAAATTTGATTTGAACTTCATACAAAAGAGTACACCCAAATATTCATGTTCTGTGATAGTTCCTGACAGTAGTTTGATAAAACAGGAAAAAACATACCAGATAGAGTCCCAGATTGGATATAATTACAAGTTCGTCAAAGAGATAACAGTAACAGTAAAGCCTAATGTTAAAGTATGAAAGATATAAAAGGATATTCATTCATAAACTAATTATGGTCAACATTACAGCTAAATTTGAATTCCTAGTGCTGTTATTTGTAATAACAGTATTAATGAGTTCTGGATGTGTTAACCCACTCGGCGGAGGACAAACATCATATACAACAGGCCCGGGCATAGTCATAGAAAAATTTGATACACCACTTGGCATGGTTGAATCGGGCGAGGCAACCAATCTACATTTAGAAATCCGAAACCAGGGTGAATACGATGGTGAATTGGGCATCGGTGCACCAGCTATAGTAGAGCTGATGCAAATCGACCCTTCTGAATGGATAATAGAACCATCACCAATAATGGATCTCGGTACGGTTTTAGCACCTGATGCAGAATCTCAGACAAGTGGCGGGCTTTCGAAAATGGATTGGGGAATAACAGGGGCACTTCTTCAGGCAGGACAGAGACAAACACAAGAAATAGCTGCCAGAGTTTATTATCAGTATGAAACCAAGGCAAGAAAGGCAATACAGTTTGTAACAAATGAAGAAATGAGAAGAATGGTGCAAAGCGGGGAAACCTTTACAAGTGATCCGTTAACACAGACAGCTGGTCCACTAACAGTTACCATGAACACAGGACAAATAGTACCGGCAAACGAGTTGAAAAATCACAGATTCCAGATACAACTACGAATAGACAACACTGGAAGTGGTCAGGTCAGAGGAGAAAACTATCCTGTTGCGGTAGAAGTAAAATATCCAGCATGGGTTATACCTGCCGATGGGTATTGTCCTTCTCAGACAATCTGGGGTACACCAATATACACTGATGTCCCGGCAGGTCTTCCACAACCAGTAGGGAACTTTGTCTATGTGTGGGATGGAAGAACTACAGATATAACATGTGAGTTTGAAATTATACAGCCTCCGGCAAGCAAAACAAAGGGTAACTTCGACATAACACTTGGATACATATACTCAGTGGAACAGACAATACAACTGGAAGTCAAAGGGACAGAAAGTTTCTAATTCTTTTTTTATTTGTTTTTTTCAATAATATAGTATGAAGAATATATATCTCATTGTAACAGTTGTATTATTTTCGTTCATAATATCAGGATGTACAATACCAAACTTCCCTGGTACTGACCCGTTTAATTCAAATACGCCTAGTGGTATTGGTGTCATAATACAAAATTTTGAACCTGATTTCTCTGAAGTATATTCTGGTGAACCTGTTATATTTTCAATGAAAGTCAAAAACACTGGTTCAGTAAATGCTGAAAGTGGATTTGCTGAGTTACTTGGCCTTGATCAAACATGGGAATCCGGCGAAGGGACAATAGAGACAGAACGAGAAGAACTTTTTCCAAATGAAGAGGAATGTCGCCACACCTCTAAAAAAATAAAACTTTTGGCAGAAGAGCCTGATAAAGGAATATCTGGCGGCGAGAAAGTATGTACATGGACATATATTGCACCTTCTGTTAAAACAGGATTGAAAGTTCATGCAACACCAAGGGTAAGATTTTTCTATAAATACAGTTCATCCACAATAAAAACCATTACAATAGTTCCACGTGAAGAACTAAAAACACTTCAAAACCAGGGCAAGGGTTTACCGTCAGAATCATATAGTAAAACAAGGTCTCCAATTGACATAGGAATTGAGACTTCAAGTCCTGTAAGATCATATGGTGACAGTGTTGAATTCCCAATCATTATAACCGTCAAAAATACGGGCGGAGGGACAGTATGTAAAACGATTGAAAACTGTAAAAAAGCGACATGGGGAATAAAACCTGATACTGATATTAATGAAGGATGGTATGTTGTCAATCTTGATATAATAATACCCCCGGACTCAACTATTAAAAACTGTAATGAAATGGAAAAGGTTGTTTTGATAGGAACAACACCGCAAACATTCTCATGTAAAATGACCGTTAACATAAGACCTGACCAGATCGGTTTAATACAGAAAAAAATAGAAGTTCGTGCAGATTATGGTTATTTTATCGACAAGAGTAGTAGCGTGACTGTACTTTCTTCAAATCAGCCATGATAAGTGAAATATAAAAGTATGTCAGGTCATTCTATAATTATGTATAAAAGCCATACAGCTTCGTTTTTATCGATCATAACATTAACACTGGTTATATTAGCTTCTGGATGCACGTTTCCAGGAAGTAACATGAATCTTTCTGGAAGCGGTGGGGTTTTAATAGAAAATTTCGAGGTTGATTTTCCAAGAATATATGCAGGTGAAAATTTTAAAATAGAAATGAGGATAAGAAACGAAGGACTTATAGATGCAATGAATGTACAACCCGTGTTATATAACATAGAATCAGGAACATATGACGCAGAACTTTCTTGTGAGATAAGTGAAATGTGCAGGTTAGATCCTACATTAGTTGGTATAGATCCTGACAGTGGGACAACAGGTGAATCCATAACATGTATATGGGATTGCAAAGCTCCGCTAAACATACAAAAAGGACTTTCTGTCACGTTCAATCCAAGTGTTAGACTATACTATTTCTATAAAACAAGTGTCGTAAAGTCAATAAATCTTGTTTCTCAAAACGAACTAAGATCAATAGAAGCTCAGGGGAAAACACTCCCTAGCGAAACAATGAGTAAGAGTATCGGTCCTGTGTCACTTGATGTTATTGTGAATGGTCCAATAAGGTACTGGGAAGATATAAGTGATGGGAAAGTAAAGTTTCCAATAAACATAAACATACAAAACATAGGTGGAGGGACTGTTTTTCATCCAATGAGCGCAGATTTCAAAGATTCTAACGATTGGAATAAAGTGTTACTGAAATTTAGAAATACTGCTGAAAACGTGAATCTTTTATGTAATGATCAGATGACAACGGAAATGGAAGTTGACTTATGGAAAGGATCTGCAACTACACTTGTGTGTGAGGTTGAGATAACAAATCTTAGACAAGCTTCCGCCGCCGTAACTAAAAATCTAAGATTCACTGCTGATTACGGATACTTTATAGATAACTCAGTACAAGTTGAAGTTGTTGGAAGAGACACTAACTAAAAATCAGAAAGACTTTTCTGTGGTGGCTTATTTTTATCTTTAGATATATTTCCATATACACCATCATATCCTGCGTCTACTTTAATGTTTCCATTTCTTACATCAACAATCATTTTTGCTATGCGTTTGTCGCACACTTTTTCCATGTCTTCAAGTTTTGTATTCATTAAAACATTTATTTCAGAATCAAATCTGCCTATGAGTTTGTTGTACACGTCCCATACTTTTTTTGTCATTATTCCCGTGTTCATTACAAATGAAATAATTTCAGATAATGGCATAAGAGAATGAAATGGTTTTGATCCATCTGGTTTAAATCCTTCTTTTCTGTCCGCAAGTTCTTCTATTCGGTTTAAAACACCTATTGTAAGCGGTTTTTTACATACAGGACATATGTTATTATGTTTCTTACTTTCAGCTGGTGTGAAATTCACATTACACGCACGATGTCCGTCATGATGATATTTACCATATGATGGATCAACTTCTATTGTTCCTGTAAGCCCATCTTTTGTTCTTAGGGCTCTTATTATGTTATCATAGTTCAGAACACCCAAATCAAACAATGTTGCTTCTCTACCTATCCTCCAAGGCCAGTATGAGTGTAAGTCAGAAAATGAAACAAGAGAGTATTTGTCAAGTTGAGATAATCTCCAGTTCATTGCAGGATCCGATGACAATCCCGTTTCAAGGGCATGAATGTGCTTTGTTTGATCTTTATAACAATCCTCTATTTTATCGAATCCTGATTTGGACCCAAAAAGCGAGAACCATGGTGTCCATATATGTGCCGGGATTATTTCATTTCTTGAATTTATTTCTTTCACGAGTTCAACCAATTCATGTGAAGGTATGCCACATATTGGCCTGCCGTCAGAATCTATGTTCACACCTCTTTTTTTAAGAACATCCCGTATCTGATCAACAGTTTCAAAATCCGGTGAAAGTATGACGTTATGTACACGTCTTACTGCTCCATCTTGCTTGTATATGCTCGATATTTCAGACGAGAGTATAAATGGAAACCCCTCACGATTTGCAAGCATTCCATTTTCGTTGTATCTTAACTGTGTTTTCAATTCCTTGAGCCATAGTTCATGTGTAAAATCACCTGTTCCCAGAAGTGTAATACCTTTGATTTTTGCATATTTGACAAGGTTTGGTATATTCAGTTCTTTGCTTGTGGCTCTTGAATAACGTGAATGAATGTGAAGGTCTGCAATAATCTCCATGAAAAAATAATTGACTGAATATTTAAAATTAAATATGGGCTCGAGGGGATTCGAACCCCCGGCCTCCAGCTTTCTTGGCCGTATAGGTCAAAGCATAATAGGCTCAACGCCTATCAGACATATAAGACTGGCGCTCTAACCAAGCTGAGCTACGAGCCCAATTATTCGAAATTATTATTTTATATTCGTACTCAAGTTTAAATTATTGTTTGAGAAGAAACACTTATAAATAACTTAATTATATATATCCATACTTAATATTCAAATCGATATACGGAGGTGTTATTATGAACGGAACACAAGGTGTTCAGCCAATTTTTATCCTCTCAGAAGGAACACAGAGGACAAAAGGCAGAGAAGCACAGAAAAACAATATAACAGCTGCAAAGCTTGTAGCTGAAGTAGTTAGAAGCACTCTTGGACCAAAAGGAATGGACAAGATGCTGGTTGATTCGTTAGGTGATGTTACAATAACAAACGATGGAGCAACAATTTTAAATGAAATGCAAATAGAACACCCTGCTGCCAAAATGATGGTAGAGGTTGCAAAGACACAGGATGAATCGGTTGGTGATGGTACCACAACTGCTGTTATACTTGCAGGAGAACTTTTATCAGAAGCCGAAAAACTTCTAGAACAGCAAATACATCCAACAGTTGTTACAAAAGGTTTCAGGCTTGCCAAAATCAAAGCACTTGAAATAATAGAGAAGCTTTCTCATAACGTTAGTATTAGTGATGACAAACTCCTTAGGGAGATCGCAAACACGGCAATGACAGGAAAATCAGCAGAAAGAGCATCCGAAAAACTGACAGATCTTTCCGTAAAGGCCATCAAAAAAATCGCAGAGGTTGACGGAAACAAGGTAACAGTCGATGTGGACAACATAAAAATAGAAAAGAAACAGGGCGGATCCATGGGTGAAACAGTGTTAATAGATGGTATACTTTTGGATAAAGAAGCTGTACATTCAGCAATGCCAAAGAAAGTCGAAAAAGCAAAAATTGCACTTATAGATTCGGCGCTTGAAGTAAAAGAACTTGAAGGCGATGCTAAAATAAGCATTGATTCACCAGAAAAACTTCAAGCATTCCTAGACAAAGAAGAAAAGAGTCTTAGAGAAATGGTTGATAAAGTAATAAACAGCGGAGCAACAGCTGTTTTTTGTCAGAAAGGAATAGACGACATGGCTCAGCACTATCTTGCAAAAGCAGGTATACTTGCTGCAAGGAGAGTTAAAAAATCCGACATGGACAAACTTTCAAGGGCAACAGGTGCAAAACTTGTTACAAATGTTAAGGACCTTGATAAGTCAGATCTTGGTTTTGCAGGAATTGTAAATGAAAGAAAAATAGCCGGAGATGATATGATATTTGTAGAAAAATGCAAAGAGCCAAAGGCAGTAACAATACTTATACGTGGTGGAAGTGAGCATGTCATTGACGAAGTAGAACGAGCAATGGAAGACGCAATCAAAGGAATTGCTGCATCACTTGAACTTGGAAAAATAGTTCCAGGTGGTGGTGCAATAGAAATACAAGTAGCAAAACAACTTCGTAAATATACAGATTCCTTCAAAGGAAGGGAACAGCTTGCTATAAAATCATTTGCTAAAGCAATGGAAATCGTACCAAAGAGTCTTGCCGAAAACGGTGGACTTGATCCAATAGATAAAATTGCACAGCTCAGATCAGAACATGATAAGAATATGACAACAACAGGTCTAGACGTTTTCAGCGGAACTGTAAAAAACATGTTAACACTAGGTGTGGTAGAACCAATGAAAATAAAGCTTCAGGCAATAAAGAGTGCAGGTGAAGTGGCTGAAATGATACTTAGAATAGACGATATTGTATCATCAGGCTCAGGTGGAGCTGATAGTGGTCCACCAATGCCACCAATGGGCGGTATGCCACCAATGGGCGGTTTCTAACCCCCATTACCCCTTTTTTATCAAAGTATTTATATTGGGCCAGCTACAATTATTTATTATGACACCAGATATTTCTGGACCTGGAGAGGAATATGAAATAATTCCTACTTCACCGCTCAGGAGAATGGAAAAAAGAATTGAGAAGGTAGAGGGTGGTAGCTATTCTTCGGAAGTAAGAAGGCTTGTTGAACAGGTAGTGGAGCTGATAAAATCTAATCAGAAAATTATTGATGACAGCATAAAGGCAAACAACGATTTAATATCAGAAGTTTCTAAGCTTCCGCACAAAATGGACGAACTTATACTTGAAATGAGAGAGTTTATGAAACTCCTTAAAGTTTCTGCTGAAGAAGAGGAAGTGTCTGAGGTATCGAAAGAAGTACTAACACCACTCATTGGCAAAATGTCAGAACTTGTAGATCAGAACAAGAAAAACTTTGAGACAAATCAGGCTGCATTAACAACACTTGGTATAATAGAAAAAAGACTGAAAAGACTTTATACCGCGCCTTCACAACCAACAGTTCCAAGACCGAGCGCTGGATACAGATAGGTCTTTACAGTAAATGAAGCTAATCGATGGGACAATGTTCCATCTTTCATAATATTTAGAATTTATGAATAATATAGGAGGGTAAAAAATGAGGAAAGGTATAACGCCAATAATTTCCATTATAATACTTCTGCTAATAACGGTTGGTATGGCAGCAACAGCATGGACATACATGTCGTCCTTCATGACAGGAATAACAGAAGGTGTGGTACAGGTAACTAATCCAATATGTGTCGATGGGACAGAAGCCGTGTTTTTCATTAAAAACATGGGAACAAACGCCATACCTACGAGTAGTATAATATGCACAGATGAAAATATTGGTGCTTCAGTGGATCTTACTTGGATGGATCAACGGGCCGAAGGAACTATCGATAGACTTGATTCGAATAATGTTGGCAGAGCAAGTGTAACATGTACAACAATTGGGGCACCTAAAACATGTTCTTACAGTATAATGGTCGAAGACAAAACATCTGTTAGCAGAGTACAAGTTGCATGTGCAGGATAAAATAAATCGTTATTTTTTCTTCAGTTTTTTTATATTTATCTTACCTTGTGCCAGTGTTCCCTTTCCACCACCGGAACCGGCACAATCTTTACATATATTCTTTATTTCTTTTGTTATGTCTTTCACATTACTCATTCCAATTATTATACCTTCTTTATTGACAAGTATGACGGTCATCTGAGGTTTCCTTTTTATTACAGATTCCGCTGTTGATATCATTTCTTTTCTGTCCATATCAACAATTTCAAAAATTTCATTATTTCTTGCCTTTTTAATAATTTCATCAACGCCACTTTCCGCCTGTGTTTTCAGTATTTTTTCGCTCCTCTTTTTCATGGATTTCCATTCATTGAATATAAGAGAGCACGCCTCTTTCATATTCTTAACTTTCTTCACTTTATTTTTTACATTCATTCTTTTCGAAAGAGCTTCGATATCATTTACAAATTTCTCAATTGTTTTTATGAGCTGATCATTCGGTACTGAAAAAAACTCCGAGCATTCTCTAAGCTGTTTAGCTGTTGAGTCATTGCATTTTATATTCACAATTTTGCGGAATGAATTTATGATTTTCTTAAGAATTAAATCATCGTTTGATGATAATTTTCCTGCTTCATCCCCCGCTGTGAATTCTATTCTGTTTATACCATCTTGGACTTTGGTTGTTTTTATTATCTTTATTTTACCAACTTCGCTGGTGTTATTTAAGTGAGTTCCACCACACGCTTCAACATCAACATTCGGTATGTTAACAATTCTTATTATCTTACCTGGAACAGCCCCTCCCTGATATATTCTCATACCAAATTTCCTTTCAGCTTCTCTTCTGGTCACAAGATATTTTTCTATGTTTATCGATTTTTTAACCATTTTGTTCGCAGCTTCTTCTATTGTTTTAATTTCATTTCCACTAAGTGGTCTGTAATGTGTAATATCTAAATGCGATTTGTTTTCTGTTTTTTTAGCACCTGCCTGGTTGATATGCAATCCCAGAATATGCCTTGCAGCTGCGTTTATTATATGTGTGGCGGTGTGCTGCTGGGCAAGTTTCAGCCTTCTTTCAAAATCGATTTTTCCTACTACTTTACACCCTTTTCTAATATTATGATTCTTTTCCATATGGTGTACAATCACACTACCCTGCTTAAACACGTCCTTTACTTGATTATTATCAATATTACCGGTATCATGTATCTGACCGCCGGATGTTGGATAAAACGCGGTTTTATCTAAAATTATAAAGTCGTCAACTACTTTCAAAACAGTTGCGCTGAAATCAACTTTACTATAATCATCATAGTACAATATCTTAGTATTATCTATTTCACCGATTCTTATTACATTTTTTTTCTCAGTTTCAGTTAACTGTGTTTTCTTATCGTGTAATTCCGAAACCTTTGCATAGAAATCTTCAGGTATTTTTAATATTTTACCTTTCTTTTCAAATTCATCCCTTACCATTTCTGGAGAAACACCCTGGCTGTCGTATAGCTGCAACAGTTGTTTTTCCGAAACTTTACTCCCTATTAGACTCTTAATCACGGCATGTGATTTTTTCTTTGTATTAACATATTTCTCTTCTTCTACTTTGAGTATTTCACTTATACCGTCAAGATTGTTTGATAACTCTGGGAATATTGGCTTTAGATAAGACGTATGCCACTTACATACATCTGAAATATCTATATCCCACCCATATTTGTTTTTGAAAAGTAATGCCCTTCTTATGAGCATTCTTAGATTATAACCACCACCGACATTACTTGGCAGGCCCCCATCTGATAATGCAAATAATACACTTCTCATATGTTCGCCTATTGAATAAACCCCTGAAAGTGGTATTATGATATTTTTAAGCTCCTTCACATCTAACCCCACATTTTTTGCGACAGTTTGCCATGCTTTATCTATATTATCAACTTCATCTAAATTAAGAATTGCTGCATGGGGTATGTATTTTTTCATAATATCTTTGTCAAAATTTACGCCAGTTTTTGAAAGTAATTTTTTTACAACAGTTGGGAATGTTGCATCATATATGGTTTCACATCCTTGTGAAAACCACGCGTTTCTTTCTTGTCCCATTCCCATGTCAAGGACCTTTATATCGAGTTCTTTGTGACCGGTTTTTGTCTGTTCATATAACATGTAGACCTGATTACCTAATTCACACCCTCTTGAAAAAAATTCCATACAGCAGCCAAAATTGCCACCACCTGCCCACGCATCTTCATGGAATATTATATCTGAACTGTCAAGACAAATACCTTTTTCTAACCACGTGTAAATATCATTAAAAACCCTGTTTTGGTTCCAGTCTTTAGGCTTAACAAACATGTGTTGACCTATCATTACAAATCCCGTGTTATGTGATTCTGTTATTCCGACATTATCTATATCGTTAAATCTTAGACAAAATTGTGGTATTACAAGTGGATTTTCAGGCGGTTCAACTTCGCCTGATATAACATATGGCTGAAATGCAGATATTGATGAATTTGTGTATTCCATTGTTGGATTCCATCTGGCAACAACAGGATATCTATCTATCGGTTTATATCCTAATTTATTGAACATTTTCGCAAACTTCAACCAAACTTCAACATAATCAAGTTTTCTTTTAGCAGGAGAATTCCCTATGAAATCAAATCCTTCGCCACTGCACGCCGGATCGCCACAAACAGTTCTTTTCTCGTCAGTTCTCCAAAATGGTTTGTTGCATTTTATGCAGATATTTCTAATAAATCCTTTCTCTTTTAGAACATCTGTTGCATAATACTTAGCAGGGTCACCCCAAAATTTTGGGAGGAACTCTTTCTTTATCTCTTTGTCTGATTTCATATTTTATTATAACTAAGATATTACTTAAATTTTCAGAATTAGAGAAGACTTGGTGCTTCTATAAAATAAAAAATATAGAAGCTAACCGAAAAGAGCGCCAAGTCCTGCTGCTGCTTCTTCAGCCTTTTCTTCCTTTTTCTCTTCAGCCTTTTCTTCCTTTTTCTCTTCGCCCTTGGACTCTGCCGCCGCTGGTGCCGCTGCCTGCATTATAGAAGCTCCCTTTATTGCTTCTTCAATGTTTACTTCTTTAAGGTTTGCAACCAGTGCCTTGATTTCAGCTGCTTCTACGCTGGCGCCTGCTGCTTCCATGACCTTTTTGACACCTGCTTCGTCGACTTCTTTTCCAAGAGAGTGGAGTAACAAAGCTGCATATACTAATTTCATTTTTCTCCCTCCTGTTTTGGTTTTTTGTCAGTATTAGATTCTTGTGTTTCTTCGGAACTTGGCTCTTCCTTTACTTCATCGCCTTCTGCCGGTTTTTCTTCACTAACTGGTTCTTCCGCTTTTGGCTCTTCAGTAACAGATTCCAAGTTTCCTGCTTTATCATTAAGTGCATCGGCTTGTGCTGTTGCTTTTGCGAGTAAGTTCCCAACTGTTTCCTTTGTCATTATATTAGCTTCCATTGCAAGTGAAAGTGCTTCACTGTAACCCTTTGATATGAGTATTGGAAGTGTTTCTACTGTTGGGATACCCATATTAATTGCAAGATTAAACGCTTTTTGATAAGCGCCTATAAGATCATTTTCATATTTTTCTGTCGGTACGAACAATATGTCTTTTCCATATATTGTTCCATTGTCGCATACTGCGATAAGATTCAATCCTATTTCACATGGCTCTATACCAAGTTTCATTAAGACATCTGCAACATTCTTGCCTATTTCTTCACCCTCTTTTGCAACAACTGTGTCCTTTTTAATAACAATTTTATCTCCTTCTACTCCTGCCGGGAGTTTTATCCTTTGAAGTTCTCCAATAGCTGGACCAGGGGGAAGATTTGTTGGACCTTCTTTAACAACAATATCTACTGTTGCAATATCACCAGGCTTTGCCGGTGCAGGTGATTTTGCAGAATCGATTATTTTTGCGAGCTCGAAAGGATTAAGATCACTGAATAGGAAAGCGGGTTGGTTTTTTATTTCTTTTTCAAGTTTGTCCATTCCATTTATTTTTGATTGTTCTATGGCAAGCTTGATTACATTTTTCTTAAACATTTTTATTACGGCTTTGCCTTTCAGGCTGTCTCGTATATCATGAAGTTGTCTTCCTGGTAATTTGTTCATGTCAAGCATTCCAATTACACTGTATTTACCAAGCAATGCTTTCAATTCCACTACAGCAAGTTTTTTCCTTTCTGAAACCATGATTACACCTTTAATTTAACAGGCTTACCCATTGTGAGTTTTATGTATGCGCCTTTAATGTTGCTTCCTCCTTTTGGAAGTTTCTCCTTAACAAAATTCATAACAGCAATAACATTTTTCATAATTTGTTCTTCTTTCATATCCTCTGTTCCTATTGCAGTATGTATGACGGGCGATTCCTTTGTTCTTATTTTTATCACCCTTTTTGACATTTCTATAAACGGAATAAGATTACCCTTTGGTGGTATTGGTCGTGGCATTTTCCCTCTTGGTCCAAGAACAATACCAAGACTTTTACCTACAAGAGGCATAAGAGGTGCTTCACAAAACCAGAAGTCATATTCATCTGCATATTTCTTCAATTTTTTCCTATCTTTGCCCAATTTATCAATTTCATCTTTTAATATGATAAAACTGCCTGTTTTTTTAGCTTCGCCGTAAAGAGCATCGACTATGAAAAGTACTTTACTTTCTTTACCTCTGCCTTCTGGTAATGATAAATCATGATTAAGTTTGTTCTCAGGAATTTTCAAGTTAATGTTCTTTAGGTTGATAATTAAATCCCATGATTGAGAAAATTTTCTTTTCTTGGATTTTTCCTTCGCTTCCTTTATCTCTGCTAAAAATTCTTCCGCCATTTTAAAACCTCCTGCTTACGCAGTAAATCGGTCATATGATTGTTTATTCTTGACAATAAAGCTATTTAAATGTTATATTAGACTCAAATAACCTAAAACTACCCAAATTGAATATAAAATTATGAAAATATGTCTTAATGGTAGTACAACATGTCTTTTTTTGGCAACTGAAAATAAAGTCAGAAAACAATTTATTGTGAATAAATAAAACCAAGGAAAAAAGAACACTGAAAATATTATACCTTCAGACATCCTGTCACTTGTCATGTCAACAATATATCCACTTTTTGTTTCACGATTGAATTTCCTTGCTATAACACCATCAAACCAATCTAACAACAATACTATGAAAATGATACCAATTGATAATAACGCAGAAAATTTTATCGATAGTACAAAGAGCATAGATAGCAGTACAGAAATGCCTGATACTATATTAGGATTTATGTCAGGTAACGGGAAAATGTGTGCTATCTTATCCAAACTCGATCTAATTTTGTTCACAAAATGAAACTTTTTATTTTCAGCCAAAATACCACCCCCAATAATATAGTAGTTGAAACCTCAAACAAAATCTTTTTTTTGTATCCATATGGCATTAATCCTAACAATACTTCTGTTTTATCGTATGGGTAGAACGGCATCGATTTTCCTGCAACAAAGTCTAATGCAAAATGAAGAACCAGACACAGTGCTGCAATGGATGTTGTCATGGGGTCAAAAAAAGTGTAAATAACACAGAGTAACAAAGAAAATACCGCTAGTCCGTATATCTCATGGAATCTTGTTCTGCATTCCGAACCAAACCTTTCATTCACGACGCCTGACTTAACTTTCATAAGATATGGTAGATGTGTGAAATCGATAAGTAGAGATGCAATTATTATTACTATTATATTTTCCCACGCTGTTCCAAAAACTAGTTCTATAAACAAATAATTAAACAGAAAATGAAATATTGGGTTCATGCTCGTCTCTCAAAATACTTCCTTAAAAATATTGAAAAACTTGTATTATCGATAAACTTTGCAATGTCATCATTTTTCATCACATTGAACTTTTTATGCATACTCTTTGCTATATGGGATCTTATACCATCGTCTAATAATTTTTTATTAGATCTGGATAGAAAATCTTTGAGTAATTTATCGAAGTCTCTATACTTTCTTTTCACAGTAACAGCCCACTTATCACCTTCTGTGTAAATATTCTTTCTGCCGTATTTGTTGATAAATTCATCTGCATGTTTTTTCGAGGCTACGGGGGGACCTATTAATCTCTGTGTTTCTGAAAGGTTCCACGTTTTCATTTCAAGTAATAATATAGATTGTTTTTCATCACTCCAAACAGAATTTGAAAACACTTTAAATTCATACTCATTTGCAAGTGTCACTAAACGTGAAGTTGTTCTTCTCATTTGTGACCATAACACATCATCGACAACATTAGGTCGATTAAACTTCACAGCAAACATTTGAGTTCCCCTCTTTTTCATATAATTATTGAATGTTTTTCTGCTTATGTTCCTTCTGTCTATTTCAAACATTTTCTCCGATGGTGACTTTGAAAAATCTGAGCACACATTAACAAATTTTGCAAAGTTTTCCACTGAAAGTGCAGCGGAGACGTTTCTTCTAGGATCTGTTGGGTCTATTACGATTAGAGGTTGCTTTTCGAAAAAACTCTTCGGGTCATCTAAATCAAATCTATTTTCTATGTCTATGAATGTCCCCGTTTTCCACTTTTTTGCGTTATTTATCAACGATTTGAATGTTTTATAATTGATTATGAGTAATTCACATAAATACCCTGAAAATCCCATAGTTTTAACATCAGATCCGTATATGTCTGTTGCTTTACATAATTGCTTCAAAAGACGAACATCATCTGACATTCGTGGTTTTAAATTACTTGTTATGTATCTGTTATGAAATGGAGTTCTGTCAACGGCAGATTTAATGTTCGCAGCTGATTTTACTTTGTAACATGGTACTATATCTATAGAAAATTCTCTTATTTTACCTTTAACATAAGGATGTTCTGCATATGCAATTTCATGTTTACCTTTTACTCTCTTCATTATTTTTTTACCGACATCCAGGCCAACCTTTTCCAAACGTTCACGTGAATATGTAACAGGGAACAATATGAATAAATCAACTTCCTTTTTGTCCGCAAGCCATGTGTCTCTGATAAAGGAACCTGCAACTGTTTTTGTCAATCCTAAGGGTCCTATAACACTCTCAGTTGCATTAATTACATTTTTTAAAACATCTGAGAGATCAGTTCTTTCCTTACTAGTTGGTATTATTTTATTCAGTACTTTTTTGAAAACTTTTTCCATGATAAATTATTTAATACTATCCAATTAAAATAAAGTATCCAAAAATGGTGTTATTTATGTCTCCTAAAAATATGTTAATAAATTCTTTCGTAGATACAGCAAAACCAGTAAAAAATATATCTCCTGTAAGAATAGTAGTTTCCAATGAAAACGATAAATTAAGAGATGTGGTAAGTCTAATGCTTGTTGACAAATACAGAAAAATACCGATAGTTGACAAAGAAGTTAACCTTAAAGGAATGGTCACAAGTGTTGACATCCTGGACCTTCTTGGTGCCGGGGAAAAACATGAGATTTTTAGAAAAAATAATAGGGATATGAATATAGAAATTGGAAAATTCGCAACAACCCAAATAAAAGCAATACGTCCTGAGACTAGCATATCAAAGTCAATTAATGCATTTAAAAAAGGCGAATGGGGACTATACCCACTTGTCAAATCCGGTAAATTAGTTTCCGTTGTGTCAGAATGGGACTTTGTAAAACTCGTAAACAAACCACTGGGTATTAAGGTATATGAAGCCATGATTGAGAGACCAATGATTGTAAAACAAAAATATAGTGTCTACGATGTTGCCAAAATGATGTGTAGAGGAGGATATAGACGTCTTCCTGTGGTTAATGATGATATACTTGTTGGCATAGTTACACCAAGCGATATATTATTGCATATCCGTAGACATGGTATAGAGAAAGAATTATACAAAGATAAGACACAGATAAGTAAAATTATGAACAAAGAAGTTGTTGTTATAAACGATGATGTTGATTTATTTTCTGCAATTAAGGCAATGAAAAGCAAAAGAGTTGGAGGATTGCCTGTAGTCGTGGATGATCACATTGTCGGTATAATAACAAAAAGAGATATACTGGAAGTAATTTCATGAAAAAAGAACAGGATATCGAAAAAATAAAAGAGACAATGAATGAACTTGGTGGAAAAATAGTTATTGTTGAAGGAAAAAACGACAAAAAAGCTTTAAAAAGCCTCGGCGTGAAAAGTATTATTGCGATTGATAGACGACCATTATACATGGTAGCTGAAGTCGTTTTGAAATCAGAAAAAGAAGTGATCATATTGACAGATTTCGATAGAGAAGGTAGGGAGATTGAAAAACGTTTGAAAACCCTACTTCAAAAACAAGGCAAACACCCCAATTCGAGATTGAGGAGTAAGGTTATGTCTTTAGGAAGAAGTAAAATAGAAGATTTTGGAAATATTTCAAATCTTCGATTATTAGAGGAGGATGATAATTATGTCAAAATTGGCACCAACGTCAATAAAATACGTAATAAAAGCAGGAATAAACGCACAAGGAGTAATAGAGAAGCCTGATGTAATAGGCGCAATATTCGGGCAGACAGAAGGTTTGCTTGGATCAGATCTTGATTTAAGAGAACTTCAAAGAACAGGTAGGATAGGTAGAATTGAAGTTAACATAAATTCTGATAAGGGAAAATCATACGGAGAGGTAATAATACCTTCTTCACTTGACTCGGCAGAAACTGCTCTTATAGCAGCTACTCTTGAAACAATTGAAAGGGTAGGTCCATGCACGGCTAAAATAAATTTAAAATCAGTGGAAGATACACGTGAACTTAAGAGAAAATTCGTTGTAGACAAAGCAAAAAGTATACTAAAAGAACTTCTGGACAAGGGAATATCAGATACGTCTAAGATTGCAGAAGAAATTAAAGAAGAAATAAAGACATATGAAATTACTACATACAAAACACTTCCTTGTGGACCAAATATTTTGGAATCTGAAGATATTATAGTAGTTGAAGGAAGAGCAGATGTCATAAATCTCATCAAATATGGTATAAAAAATGTCATTGCAATGCAAGGAAGCTCAATTCCTACAACAATCATGGAATTGTCTAAACAAAAAACAACGACAGCATTCTTGGATAATGACAGGGGCGGAGAACTAAACTTAAAGAGTTTGCTTGAAACATCGGAAATAGATTATGTCGCTATAGCACCTGACGGAAAGGAAGTCGAGGAGTTGTCTAAAAAAGAGGTATTCAAAGCACTTAGGGACAAGGTTGCAGCTTCGCAGTTTAAAATCGAAAATAATATTACAAATGGCAACAAAAAAACAACATACACAAAGAAAGAAAAATATGTAAGCACATCAAAATACAAGCAAACAAAAAAAGAAGTCCCGGAAAAGAAATTTGTTAGCAGAGTTTCAAGCGCAGTTAATATAAGTGAAGATCAGAAAAAGATTTTCAAAAAGACTCTCGATGAATTGATAGGAACAAGGGCAGCGTGTATATTTGATTCTACATTCAACATATTAGGTAAAGTTCCTGTTAAAGAACTCGAAAACACACTTAGCAAGCTTGAAGATGACCCATATGCCGTGATATTCGATGGGAAGGTAGACTACAAGCTTGATTTAGTGGCAAAAAGGAAGGGAATAAAATTCCTTGTAGGAATGGACAAAGAAGATGTGAAGTCTTCTGTGAAAATATTATCAAAAAAAGACCTAATATAATACCTTCACGTAGTGTTTCGTGAAGGTAACATTACTTTTTTATTATATTCACGTTATCATGTGTAGGGATGATTTCAAGTTCACCTTTATACAGTTCAACGCTGCCCACAATGTTTACATAATTTCCATTTTTTATTTCACTAATATTTTGTCCCTTTGCAGATAACATTTTCAACGTATCTTGCCATATTACTATTTTAATTTCATTTTTACCATCCACTATCATGAAAAACACATTACCATTGTTCGCATACAATCCACTAATTTCACCACTAGTGTTTACGGACTTTCCTATGAACGTTTTATCTATATCTGAAATGTTCACATGTGGTGTGAAATTCACGATTGTAAATATGTATAAAATTATTATGCACGTGAAAGAACCTACAAGAGATATTCTCGTGACGTTTCTTTCATTCATATTTTACCCCCAGTTTATATTTCGCTAAATCGTTATATACAGGACCGTTTGATGTTAAAATACTAGATTTTAAAGAAATGAACTTCACGTCCATTTTACCAATGTTTACATCCTTTGTTTCACCCAATATTCCCATCAGTTCATTCTTGGTTAATTTTGACTTTACTCTAGCTATAGTCATATGAGGTGAAATTTTATATTCACCCATCTTCATATTATTGTTCACGAACTTCATCAAATTTTCCATTATATTTTTCCCTTCATTTATATCCAACCATATCGTTCTTATATGTGATTCTGATCCAAAACAGCCAACTCTGCCTATATTTATTTTAAATTCACGTATTTTTTGTGAAGAACATAACAACGATTCTTTTATTTCACGTATTTCATTTTCATTCACATCTCCTATAAATTTTACCGTGAAATGTACATTTTTAGAATCGACTAACTTCACGTTCGCATTTAATTCATATATTTTTTCTTTTATTTCTATAATTTTTCGAATTAATTTGTCATCACAATCGAC
>DAOWAL010000097.1 GCA_030634615.1 Candidatus Aenigmatarchaeota archaeon
ATCTAAAAATCGTGCGCTATGAAGATCTGCCGGAACCCGATTATGCTTTTGATCATAAAAGGATCATAAAAGAATATCTGATCGAAAAAGATCTTGATTAGACGAAAAATCTTACCTAAAATGCCCTTTTCTTAATGAGGGGCAGTCAAATGTTGTTAAACTATCAATATCAGCATATTATACCCCCTACGGTGGAGAATAAAGTAATCGACACCCTATGGAAAAGTTGCTAAAAGTTGAGGATTTATGCAATATGCTTCAAGTAAGCCGGAGCACGGTTTATGAGTGGACACATGCAGACTACATTCCCCATTACAAGTTTCCTAATGGAGTGAGATTTAGAGAAACGGAGGTAGAAAATTGGCTTAAAAAACGTAAAAAGGTGGGACGTGGCATGTATAAGATGGATTTATCATTATGTTAATTGTCATTTCACGACCAAAAAAACAAATCTTTTTTTGATTATGAAAAGGAAAAGAAAATCTTGACATACCATACAAATGTGTGGTATAAGAAAAACGATCCCTCATTGATTCCCCGATACTATTTTCCTTCTTTGCTCAGATTTGGTTTGTTAAAGAAACATCTGCTAAACTTTCTTGTAAATTTTATTTCGGGAAGTTACTTACCATGCAAACCAAAAAAATCTGATTTTTATATTTAATATACAAAACAACTATGATAGGATTGACATTATGGCACAAGATTTCCCTTTAGAATTAGGTTCTACAGAATTCTCCTCCCTTCGTTCAAAAATCGGTCTTTCAATTGAGGAACTTTCAACGGATTTGGGTTTCTCTGTACGCACTTTGTACAGATGGGAAAAAGGAGAACAAAAGCCTAGAGAAGCAGTATTGAAAGTTTTGAAAATGATGGCTGAACAAAAAGTTCTTGGTAATGAAAGCGATAATTTTACTTTTGTTGATTTATTTGCTGGAATCGGTGGTTTGAGGCGCGGATTTGAGCCTCTTGGCGGAAAGTGTGTCTTTACAAGCGAATGGAATGATTACGCAAAGCAAACATATCTTGCTAATTATGTGTGTGACCATGAAATAGCTGGGGACATAACAAAAATACATTTAGAAAACATCCCCAAGCATGATCTGCTGCTTGCTGGGTTTCCTTGCCAGCCTTTTTCTATTGCTGGTGTTTCCAAGAAAAACTCATTAAACAGACCGCATGGATTTCGATGTGAAGCTCAAGGAACTCTATTTTTTGATGTTGCAAGGATTCTTGAGTACCATAGACCTAAAGCATTTCTTCTCGAGAATGTTAAGAATCTTGTTAATCATGATAAGGGGAAAACTTTCAAGACCATTCATAAAGTTTTGACAGACGAATTGGGATATCATGTTCAATACAGGGTTATTGATGCACAGGCATGGGTTCCACAGCACAGAGAACGTATTTTTATAGTTGGTTTCAGGGAGAGAAATAATTTTGATTTTGAGAATATGATTTTAACAAATCTGTATTCCAGACCAAAAATGGGGGATATTTTTCATCCATGCGACGGCACAGAAGCTGTAAAGGAAAACAAGCGATTTATAGAACCCAAAAGAGGGAAAGTTTTGGATAAATATACTTTATCGGAAAAGCTCTGGAGTTATCTTAAGCAATATGCCGAGAAGCATAAAAAGAAAGGTAATGGTTTTGGATTTGGATTGGTTGGTCCGGGTGATGTTGCAAGGACACTTTCAGCACGGTATTACAAGGATGGTTCAGAAATTCTTGTCAAACAGAACGGAAAAAGTCCTCGTCGTCTGACTCCAAGAGAATGTTCCCGATTAATGGGTTTTGATAGTTTGAAAGGAAGTAAGTTTGTTATTCCTGTGTCGGACACGCAGGCATACAAACAGTTTGGTAATGCTGTAGTTGTTCCAGTTGTTGGAGCTGTGGCAAAACATATAGTTCCTTGGATTGTTACTCAAAAAGTTGTAAAGAAAGAAATAAATAGCGAAAGGCTGGTTGCTGTTGGTTGATATTGTCTCTTCTGAAAAAAGAAGTGAGATGATGTCAGGTATTCGATCAAAGAATACACAGCCAGAAATTATAATAAGAAAAGCCATTCATAAAGAGGGTTTTCGATTTCGTCTGCACTCCTCCGGGTTACCCGGCAAGCCCGACCTTGTTTTTCCAAAATACAATGCGATTATTTTTATACATGGATGTTTCTGGCATGGACATAGTTGCTCTCTATTTAAATGGCCTTCCTCAAGATCTGATTTCTGGAGGAATAAAATAAATAGTAATAGAAAAAAAGATAAAGAATCCCTAAAGAAATTACTAGACGAAGGTTGGAGGGTGATGATAGTCTGGGAGTGTACAATTAAGGGGAGAGGCAGGATTTCTCTAGATAAAGTTATATCAGGTGCGGTTAAATTCTTAAATGGAAGTAGGCGGTTTGTAGAACGAAGAGGTAAGCAATGATTCGGGATGTTCATGATTGGATGAATGAAGTTGGTGGCGATGACTTTATCTGGTATGTAAAAAGATTATCTGGCAATGACACGCATGCTAATGGAGCCCATCAGGCAGGCCCTTACATTCCCAAGGAGTTTCTATTTAGAGTTTTTCCATCATTAAACAGGGAAGATATTAAGAATCCTGATAAATGGTTTGACCTGATTATTGACTCTCATGCTGACCATAAGAATGTCAGAGCAATCTGGTATAATAATCAGTTTCATGGTGGTACAAGAGATGAATCCAGATTTACAAACTTTGGAGGAGGTAGCTCTCCGTTACTTGACCCGGAAAGTACAGGAGCGCTTGTTGTATTTGCGTTTTTGCTTGACTCTAGTCGTGAAGCAAAAGAGTGTCATGTTTGGGTTTGTCGTCATGAAATAGAAGAGGAGTTAGTTGAAGAAAGAATTGGTCCTGTTGAGCCGGGTAAATGGAGAATGTGGTCATCGGACAAGTCTGACCAAAATTTAGAAGCTGGCTTTGTTGCTAGGCTAGGAAACTCATGCTGGTTAAAGCCTGAGGAAATGCCTCCAGAATGGTTAACAAATTTTCCTACCCCGATAGAAATTATCTTAAAAACAATTAGTCTTAGGCCGGGTAATGGATTGAATCCGGACGAAAGACTTATAAAACGTCGTAAGTGTGAATATGAAATGTTCAGAAGCATTGAGGAAGCTATTGAATTGCCATATATAAAGAAAGGTTTTTCCGATGTAGAGGGATTTATTGTCAAAGCTCAGACTATTTTGCAACGTAGAAAAGCAAGGGCTGGCAGATCGCTTGAACTTCATATAAAAGAAATCTTTGTCGAGGAGGGATTTAAAGAGGGGGAGGATTTTTCCCATCAGCCGGAATCTGATCTTGGCAAAACGCCGGATTTTTTATTCCCTTCCGAGAAAGCATACAAAGACACACACTTTTCAGAATCAAAACTCAGAATGCTGGCGGTTAAAACTACGTGCAGAGATCGTTGGCGACAGATCATAAATGAAGCAGACAGAATAAAGTGCAAGCATTTATTAACATTACAAGAGGGCGTTTCGGAAAACCAGTTCCGGGAGATGACACAGGCGGACGTTCGTCTGATTGTTCCAGAGACTTTGATTCAACGTTATCCAAAGCTTGTTCAGCCACATCTTCAAAGTTTAGAGAGTTTTATAGGTGATATCAGATTGCTTAATATTGTAAAATAATCTTTCGCAAATGATTAAGAAATAAATATGATTAGTCACAATAAGTCAATCGAACAAAATTATTTAATTAACTATGCTGCATTATATGGATATATAAACAATCTTAAAAGAGAAGGTGGCTCTGCGGACCAAGTTGAAAGATTTGAAGAACTTGAAAGAAAGATGAATAAGAATCATGTAACTAAAATTCAATGCAGAAAAATGTTGTGTCATGAATATGCTACGCATTTGACTTTAAAAAAGGCTTTTTTCTGGAAGGATTATAAAGATCCGCATTTCTGGTGTGAAAAACATTATAAAACAGAGCGAAATAAGAGCTTTTCGGTTTCTGGCACTGTATCATTTAAATATGCAACATATTTTATGTCAAAGATTGCTCGGGAAACATTTTGTACTGCAATTCGTAGAGCCTTTAGTATAAAGGTTCTTGGCAAGAAAGTGGCTAAAAACTTTTTTGAACAGATGAGTATTGAATGATGGAATTAGCGGATGAAAAAGAACTTGTATAAATCAATTTTTATAGGATAATACACAGACAATCCATAAGTCCCCGAGCTTAAATCCTTTCCTTGCAGCCCAAGGAGTGCTCGGGGCATTTTTTTATTTTAAAGTTTCTTAATTTTAAGGAATTGTTTTATTGAGTTTATTTGGCATGGAGCAGGTTTTTTTACTCCACGTTCTATCTTAGAATAGACAGATTGGTCTATGCCTGTAGCGAATGATATTTCTTCTTGTGACAAGCCAAGTTTCTTTCTTTTGCTTTTAATTCCTTTAATCAATTTCATAGACCAGATAATAGGCTTTTCCGCATAAGTGTCCTCTTTGCGAAGAAGGTGACTATGCGGTTCTTTCAAAAGAAGGTTAGGGGAAATAAAAGCTTTGGTATATGGGACTTTTTGTATACCAAAGCTTCTCTAAAGTCATAATTTTAATTATTTTTGGTGGCAGAATATGGTGGCAGAAATTGAGAATTTGTTATAACATGTTCATAGAGAAGGCGGTTATAGGGGGTGTGATGGAGTGTCCCGGCATCTCCACCAAGGTGAGAGGGCGAGTTCATAGAACGAGCCCGAACTTTGGTGGTATTCGGTTTACATTTATTTAGGAAAAACCAAATGCCATCAAGATA
>DAOWAL010000103.1 GCA_030634615.1 Candidatus Aenigmatarchaeota archaeon
GGGATGCCCAGGATCATATAGAAAAGTCCATCCGTTCTGCAGTTTTTAGTGGTTGTAAATATGTGCTTTTCCACGCATGTCTCCATTTCTGGCTTGAAATGATCACATACACATCTTCAAAGCTTGAAATTGTGATGTGTGATCCGGATGGAGATTTTGTTTCAGAAATTTTATATAAAAACTCGCGTCTCAGGGATTGGTTTCTCCAGAAAATGTGGGATTTTGAAAACCCGTACCCGCAGATGATAGCAGATGAGGATGATATACAGGATGCGAGCGGAAGGGCACAAACCGATAGGGATATCATGCTAAGGGATCTGGAAATGAAAAAAAGAAGAAAATATCTCAGGGAATACATAGACGAAAGAGGAAGGCAAATAAAGGAAATACCTGAAAAAGTGTCAGAAGTTATACAGGAAAAAATAAGAAAAGAAGTATCAGAAGAAACCGGTCTTTTCTATTCGATAAAAGTTCGGGAATACATAACTAACTTCGTTCGTAAAAAAATGACGGAAAAGGAATATCCCAAAAGAAAATGGAGGATGGATGCTCGTGGAAAACTAACTGATAGTTATGATATAGTGTCACATCACATGTTTTACAATAAAGATCCAATATGGGTTGCGATGGCAGATATATACAAAGACGTTCTCGAACCGTATAAAATGGATTACGGTGATGATAGATGGGTGGACGATGCATGGACAAAAGCACAGGAAAGAAATGACAGGGATTTCAAAAGGTTCTATTACTCTGCTGTTGCTGCTAAATTTTTAGAAGGTCATATGAAGTCTGCTTTCAATTTCATAAATGGAGAACTCATGGAAGAACTGAAACAATATCCAGATTCTGAGCAGTTAATCAAAAATGCTAAAAATTTGAAGATAACAATAGAGATGCCGGATGCAAGAGATCCAAAATATGCAGGTCTTTACTTGTTATGGGACCCTAAGCAGATATATGCAGCGGTTAAAACAATAAGAAAAACACTTGGGACAGATAAATTATACATGACAGTTGACTGGGAACACATAGCAGGGCATGGTGTCGATCCATTGATATACATAGATACTTTGAAGAAACTGGCACCGGATTTTGGTAAATACGTTGTTTCTGTTCATTCCAATGCACCGAATCCTCTTCATGCCCATTATCCCGTGGAACTCGGTGATGTCGAACTGTATAAACTCAATTACTTTCTAAGAGAGACTGGTTTCGGTAAACAGGGTGAAGATGTGTATATATGGTTTGAAAGGGGGGGCGGCGATGACCCATTCAGGCAAGCTGTAACAGCTCTTAAACTATGTGCAAAGTTCCTGGAGCAGGATATACCACCTGAAAAATTGCCAGAAGAATATTTTGGTCTAAAACTTACTGGTATGGATTTCTGGAGACAAGAACAGATAATGAGAGACCATAGATTTGAACCACTAAAGGATTTGCTTGAAATACCTGAAGAGGAATGGGGTTTACTTTCAAGTGCTGCAACTAAGAAGGGTAAAACAAAAGAGTTCAAAAAGGGTGAAATGAGATAGAGAAACATATAATAAAATAAAAAAAGTTTTTTTGTGTATCTTACTCTGCTGCCCAAGCATTTGTAAAGAATGGTTCCACAAAACTCTTCACAGCGTGCGGTGACTGAGCCCAGAATGCAACATCCTGTGTTTGGTGTACTTTCTTGTCATCAGTTAGAGCGAAGATGAAATGTTTATCATCAATTGTGAAAACTCTGTTAAGTGGTTTTGCGATGTTCTTTACATCAGCTATTTCGGAGAACGCCTTTACAGGTGTTGTTTCACTTGTTGGAGCGAGAATCTTTAATTTGACTCCCCTCTTCGATATTCTTTTAAGTGAACCGTAATGACTGGAATACAATTCATTAAGGCCATCTTCAGTTGTTATAATCTTTATTTCCTTTGTTGCTTTTTTGAAAAGTTGACCAATGTGCTGGTTTATAAGATGTCGTCCCTTAAGTGTACCAGTCATTTCGAATGGCTGGACCATGTTAAGACCTTCTTTGTATATTGAGTCAAGTTCTGTCATTACTCCTGATTTTTTCAAAGAATCTATTCTTTCAACCATTTCTTCGTGTTTTATCTTAAGATTGTCTTTTGTCCTGTCAAGTGCGTCTTTTGGTGCAAGAGCAACATACCTTATTGGCTTTGAAGGCTGAACTACTACAAATCCCTTTTCTGCGAGAGATTCTAAAATATCATATGACCTTGACCTAGGAACACTTGCAATCTGAGAAAGTTCACCTGCTGTTGCAACGCCTTTTGCAAGCAAAGCCACGAATATTTTCCTTTCGTATAGGTTCAAACCAATACTCTTCAAAGCATCCAATGCTTTATTTGTCGCTACCATATTTTCACCTTTAAACAGTTAATAATTACTGCCCTTCTTTATATAATTATTGTAGATGTATAAGAACATCTTCAGAGCATATTGATAATATCTTTAAATGTAAGCTTTATATAGGTTTATTACTCCATAGTGACACATATATAAAGCATGATTGTTCCCAGACTCATTTTCTGCCGCGTTGCTTGCTGTATATTTTCTCTATTCTCTCAGTATTATCAGCATCGTATGGAGATTTATCTTCCCTTATTCTGATAAGCCTTGGGAATCGTAGTGCAAATCCAGAAGAATAGTTAGGAGACCGCTGTATTTCCTCGTATGCTATTTCAACAACAATTTTAGGTGATATTGACACACTTTTTCCTTTTTCTGTCTTTATGAATGGTTTTAACTGCTTTGTGAGCTGATCAAATGTTACACCTTCACCCTTTTCCTTTATTCCAGTACCCATCATACCACATTCCAAAAAATTATCTCCGTCCTTGCACGACAAGACAAATGTTGCGAGCCATTTTGCACGCTTGCCAGCGCCCCATTCAGCTCCTGTTATAACAAGATCAAGTGTTTCCATTATAGGTTTCACCTTAAGCCAATAACCAACTCTTCTACCAGGTTGATATGTCGCATCAAGATTTTTGATTATAACGCCTTCGTGATTTGATTTAAGAGCAGACTGATAGAATTTATTTGCTTTATCGATGTCATTTGTTTCAATACTCTCTGCAAGCTGAAATTTATCTGGTATTTCATTTACAATACCAGCCAACACTTTTCTTCTGTTTTCAAGTGTTTCGGAAAATAGCTGCTTACCTTCGTTGTAGACAACATCAAAAACATTAACCTGAACAGGAATTTCTTTTGCAACTTTTCCTATGTCATATTTTCTCTTTATTCTCTGGGACAGCATTTGAAATGGTGATGGCCTACCCGTTTTTGTATCGATTGCGATCATTTCACCTTCAATTATACAGTCGTTTGATTTTATACCACGTTTGACAATTTCCAGCAAATCTGGGAATTGTTTTGTTATGTCTTCGAGTCTTCTTGTAAAAAACCAGTACTTATCGTCCCTTTTATGTATACAAATTCTAGCACCGTCATACTTGTATTCAATTTCAGGTCTTTCGAATTTTTCCATTGCTTCAACCATGTCACCTGCTCTATCTGCAAGTAGTACGTGATAGGGTTTACCTACTTCAACTGAAACGTTCTTAAGACCATCAAGCCCACTATCTTTTGCTATTTTGATTATTTCAGAATAATCTGGCCGTAAAAACCATGCCCATTCAACTATACTTATCACTTCCTTTTTGCCAGCCATATCATCCCATGAAAAAAATGCTCCTGCAATCGAGTCTCTCATAACACCTTCCGCAACACCTATTCTTAGCTGAGATACAGCAGTTCTTACAATATACTTTGCTTCCTTTGGTTTTGCGTGTGAAATAAGTTCTTTTATTAAAGATATTTTGGTATCTTGAGTTCCCTTACCCTCAATTGAAGCTAATTTACGAAGATTTTCAAATACTTTTTCAATGCTAAGTTGCATTATAGCAAGAGTTGTTTGTTTTTTATTCTCCATTAATTTTTCAACAGTGAGACCAAGATCACCAGTCTCTTTAAACGTATCAACAACTTCATTTTCGGAAAAACCTGTCGAAGAGACAATTACCCTTATCATCATTTTTTCAGCTATTCCTATTTCGTTGTCTGAATACGAAGGGAATATCTTACCCTGAACAAGTAATGCGACTTTTTCAAGTATTTCAGGCTCAGCTTCTCTGAAGAATTCACCTATTTTTTCCACTTTCGCAAGTCTTGCAGGTGTATTTTCCAGATATTCGTAAAGATCGACAAGTTTTGAATATTTCATGGTAGATTATTGATTTTGAATTTAATTAAAACCGTGTTCATATTATTTTATATGAAGGGACAGTTTTATTCGATAATATCAATTGTA
>DAOWAL010000101.1 GCA_030634615.1 Candidatus Aenigmatarchaeota archaeon
ATGCTGCTGGTTCATTTACAAATATTGTCACAGCTCTGGTTGCTTTGATGCTCATAATATTTGTAATGGCACCATTTGCCAACTCAATGACAGATCCTACTGGTATGTCAGTTGTTAATGTGATAAATGATACACCAGCTTATGGCGTGCTTGAACAAGGGTATATAATAACAGAAATAAACGGTATGCAGACACTTGATATAGAATCTTTCTACACTGCGACCGGAGACTTAAAGTCAGGCCAGACAATTTCTATTGTTACCACGAACGGCACTTTTGACATGGTACTTGATACCCATCCAACAAATCCTGACAGGGGTTATATTGGTATAGATTTAAAGGAAACGTTTGAATTAAAAGAGCAATTCAGAAATGAGCAGAGCGTATATGTTAGTGTTGTAATGTTTGTAACACCTACACTGTTTTGGATATTCTTCATATGCTTTAATGTAGCACTTGTGAATTTACTGCCAATACTTCCATTTGACGGTGGTAAGATGTTTGAGGAATACATGGAAGAATTTAAAATTAAAAAGAAGAAAAGAGAACTAATGCAAAAAGGTGTAATATTCGTAATATTGTTATTACTGCTGGTAAACGCTTCACCGCTTGTCGGCATGTTATTTACGTAGGAGATTTGTATGGAGAAAAGAAGTGTAAACATTCAGATAGACCACAGGGAGGAGGCATTCTACTCAGACTCTATAAGCATAATACATAACCCCTCAAAGTTCATACTGGATTTCAAGCAGAACACTCCGAGGATAGATCAGATACAGGGGAAAACCCAGGAAACAATTGCAGTAAAACACAAAGTAATTATACTTGACCCTAAATTTGTCAAAATATTCCTTGGTACGCTCAAAAAAGCCATTGATGGGTATGAAAAGAAGCACGGTAAAATAAAGCTCCCAAAAGCACCAAAAAAGCCTCAGATGAGCGAAGTGGTTACTGGAATAGAAGAAGGTTACATAGGGTAAGAACCATTTGCTGGTATAAACCCGAGCTTGAATTTAACATAGTCACTTTCATTTGTAGAGAATGGGATACAGCAAATTGATCCATCATATTTTTCCATTGTCTCTCTGACAGATCTTAAACCAATTCCACTACCTTCAGCTACATCTGGTTCAAATCTTTCTCCATTAAACATTTGCTCTATTTCTTCGAATGTAAAAAATCTATTTGTTTCATTTGTCACGCCGACAATGTATCTTTCCTTTCCATTACTTTTTTGAGTTCCCTCAAACGACAAAAATATATCATCACCTTTACCGTATTTTACTGCATTTGAAAATAGATTAGGGAATACATTTGATCTGATATCGCAGTGTGATACCAATACTTTGTAACCATCTTCCATATCTTTGGTTTTGATTTTTTTCCCGCTACTATTTGACACGAGTTCAAAATTTTTTATAGATGGATATATTATATCTTTTTTCAAATCGCATAAACACGGATTGTATTCAGAGAAAAAATCTTTAATTCCATTTAAAGATGTAATTGCAATTTCCATTTTTCCAATGTCTGAAGCAAAAATAAGACCACCGTTTAAGTTATTCAGATTATGTTTTCCCTCTGACGTGAGCGTTGGTGTTATTTCTTCATTTATGAAAAGACCTGTTTTTTTCATGAGTTTTAATATTTCAGTGGTATTTCCACCACTTTTTTTCATTTCATGTATCTCCTGAACATCTTTATAGAAAACATCCAACAGTTCTTGATTGTATTTTTCCATTACTTTTATTGTTGTGAAGACTTTTAAGTTGCAACTAATTAGTTATAACTTTTTAAAGTTTTTTATACCATAATAGATATGGACACCAATAAAATTCTATTTGTCAACTCAAAGCCACAGCTGGAGTTAGACATAGAAAAATACGGAATAGCCGGTATCGCTAATTGCTATAAAGATCATGATACTTATTTACGTCTTAACGGAGGCATGGAACAGCACCATGAAAATGTCGATTTTTTAAAAAGAAATTTCATAAGTGAGAACCAGCTCATAACAAGGGAAGATTTTGACAAACTCACGCCCGAAGAAATTTCACAATGGGAAGCACTCGGTTCTCTTGGTGGTGATAATCATTTCATTTACGTTGCCCATTTTGCTGGAGACGTTCCTGTTATAGGAATAAATTCGAAACCAGATTACAGTAAAGGCAATTTGCTATATTTCAAGCCTCATGATTTGGATGAGATTTTTAAAAAAATGAAGAAAGGTGATTATTCTCTGAAAGAATGGACAAAGGCTGAAGCAGAAATCAACGGTAAGCCAATAGACAATGCTGTGGCAGAATATGCCATAGGAGAATTAAATTTTTCCCAGATGACGAAATATAAAATATCATACAGAGGTAATGAAGCAAGACAAAGTGGTTCAGGTATTCTGGTCGTTACACCTGCAGGCACTCGGCCGAAAAGCTGGTATTACAACTATCTTCATGAAATGTATAACCGCATGAGAAAACAACAGCAAGTAGATGATTATACTCCAATAATACCTGAAATTCTGAAATCCCATGAAAATGCACTGAGATTTCTTGTTATGGTACCAGCCGGTGATTATGAAATTATCGGTGGAGAAAAGAAAGGCGAAATACTTCCCGGAGAGGAGCTCAAAATCATCTCAACGAGCGACAGCAGGGGTGTTATAATACCTGATAGTGATGATTCAAGAGAATCGAATATAATAGATACTCCGCCGGGTTCCGAGATAAAGATAAGACCCTCGAATGATAAGCTAAAGGTGGTTAAATGCTTCTAAGTGTGCGGAACAGTGAAGAAGAGAAACTCATTAAGCAGATGAGTAGCGAAACACATGAATATAGAGTTCTTAATCCAAGTTTCGATATATATGTTTACGCTGTCGGAAGCGAGATAGTGCACATATGCGGCAGAGACAGAGATAAGAGTGGAAACGTTGTATATGAATTGCCTGATACTAAAAGAGAGCGTGTTGCCACGCTGAAAGACTCGGTTCTTTTCACTGACATGCCAAAAATATGCAAGGATTTTTCTAATGATCGCACCACGCGAGATACGGTATTAAGACTCTATCAATCAGATATTAGGGACACTGAATACGATGGTGTTGAAATAAGGATGTTACCCCAGAGATACGAAAAGCTTTGGGGACCTTCAAATGATACCATATTCTTTGCTGACGGAATTAGATTTTCCCCTCTAGCTGGAATTGATGTATTATCAGATGATGTTAAAGACGCTATAGAAATTGGTTGCGGATCTGGATTTATCGGAAAATACATAACAACGAAATGTAAAAATATAAAGAATATCACCTTTTTGGATATCAATCCGTTTGCTAAACAATGTGTAAAAAATAACACAAAAGAACTTGGAAAACAAACAAAAATAAATATTAAGATAAAAGATGCTGTGGAATACCTTGAATCCAGCGGAAAGAAGTTCGACATTATTGCACTGAACCCTCCGTATGTTCCCCGTATGGATAACCACGAATTCACACCTTATCAAGGTCAAGAACTTTTTTCATATATGATAAAAAATGCTGATAAATTATTGAAGGATGGCGGAAAAATGGTTACAAATATATCCAGCATGTCATTAAACCGTGCTGAAAAATCAATAGGAGCTGCAAAGAAAAAGGGACTCAAATACACGCATATTTCAAAAATGGCTGTCCCGTTCAAGGTTGCTGCTGTTCAGAGAAACACAGAATGGATTGAATATCTCAAAAAAATAAATGCTTTCATAAAGCAGGAAGGCACGGATTACGACTACTGGCATCAACTAAATCTGTTTGCGGTAAGCAAGGAATGAAGCTAACGCTAATCGGGTAAAAATAAAAAGAAACAAGATCGGTTTTTGCTTGGTTCTAAGAACCGAATTAAAACTCTTTGATTTTTTCCGAGATGAAAGTCTTTATTTCGTCTTCGTCCGGGATAGCAATTGATCTTTTGAATTTCTTTGTGCCGTCAGGCAAGAAGAAACCTCGTGAAATTGCTATGAATTCATTTTCTCCCTGTTCTGAAGTTGCTTTCTTTCTGGCGACTTCAAGGAAGTTGTTCTTTCCGAACTTTACTTCTTCAGCTTTCACAGTTTCGAATGTTACCATAGTTTCGCCTCCATTGTATAGGTTCATTGTATAGGTTGTATGCTTAGTTAATTATATAATTAATATATAAAAGCATCGGACTTCTGGTTAAAACCGCAGATTACAAGTAATTATAAGATAGAAGAGAATATAAAAGATATGGATAAATATATCTTATAGATATATAGGTGATTCCATGGTAAAGCTTAGAAAGATTGGAGACAGCTTCATGTTGACTGTACCGTCCGAGAAGGTCAAAAAGAAGGGATGGAAAGGCGGAGAGGAGTTCGATGTGAACTTTGACCACGATGGGAATATAGTTTTCAGTGAGATATGATTTTTTGTGCAGTATGAAAAGTATATCTTTTACCAAACTTAATTTCACTCAATTTCTTTAGAAATTCCTTTTTAGTTTTGAACTTATGATGGATGTTGATTAGAAGCAATAATAAAT
>DAOWAL010000089.1 GCA_030634615.1 Candidatus Aenigmatarchaeota archaeon
ATTTTACTTCATATTTTTTATCAATCATCTGGATATATCCCAGTATCACATTTCCTAGGAATTTCCAATTATCTTCACCTGTCTGTAATCCATAAGGTGGATGGTCTATATTAACAATTATTTTGTTTCTTTTACCAACCACTATTTTAACAACACCCCAACCCATACTTTCCAGTAATATCCTAAGTGTTCTAAACATCCTAGTGGGATCGCTAGAATTTGGAAATATTTCCGAGAAATATTTATACGATATTTCCGGAACCATGCCCATCATTATTCCCTTGTTACCTATTAAATGAAAAACTGTATTTTCTGTTGGGCATATTCGTTTTTCCCTAAAATATATGCTATTCCCGTCCTTTACTTTCAATATGCCTTTTTCTATTGATTCTCTTAAATTAGTTCCTCTGGTTTCAGGAAGTTTGTTGAGTCTATTATAGATTTCTTTGTCTTTACCTTTAATTTCGCTCCATTCATCCAGAAGTTTGAAAGTATATTTACAATTCTTTTTGTTTTGGTTTGAACTAATAAGTTTACTGTTTTTTTCGTAAAGAGCATTTAATATACCAATATAAAATCCTACCATTGTACTGTTTTTTCCAACAATTCTTGTTACTCCCTCGTTTTTTGATACTATGTTCACTATTTCTTTATTGACTCTTATTTCAAAATCGTCCATTAATCCAAGATTTATCCATATTTTTCTCATAATGGAATTCAAAAGAAGCGTTGGTGGAATTTTCTTCATGTTGGATGGGAGTAATTGTCTAAAAAACAATATCATCCATTCCTGCCCTATCTCAATTATTTCATCTTCATGTCCAGCGGTTTCGCAAATTTTTAGATATTCAGCTAAGATATCTTCGAAAAAAAGGGTATCTCTTCTCTTTTTTATTTTAAACCTGTTCACTACCCACCCTGAACCTATATCAAGAACTTTTCTACGTATGGATTCAGATAACCTCATCTACCAATTCACCTGTTTAATAAAAAACGACGATATATAAAAGATCTCACATAGTTGGATCAATTTTATATAATCTTTGTATCGGTAACTTTCAGATCTTTGTCAGTTATTACAAATTCATGCGGAACTTTTGGATCAAATTTTGTATATCTCATCTTGTGTATTGTAATTATTCTCATTGGCTTTTCTTCTAGATCCAGGAAAGATAATTGCAGTACGCCGTCACATTCAAACGATTCTCCGTTTCCGGTATCAATGTCTTCGTTTTTGGTTTCACACAAAAGAAGTGTACACCCCATTGGTTTTAGGTGTTTTACAAGTTCTGAAAGATTGAGTCTGTACGATCGTTCGCTTTCTGCAAATATTAGAAGTTTGTTAACATTGTCGATAACTAGTCTGTCTATTTTTGGATAAGCAGCGATTATGTCTATGAATTTTTTCATTGTTATGCTTTCACTTAAAGGTATGTGTTCTATTGCAAGGTTTTTTCCAATATATTTTTCTGCATCTTTTAGTGTATCAATTCCCTTACATGCCCTAATGAGCTCATCTTTTGTTTCATTCAAAGAAACATAACAACACTTTTCTTTTTTCCTTGCTCCTTCAAGTAGGAATTTAAGAGCAAAAAGTGTTTTCCCCGAACCCGGACCGCCTGATAGGAGAACTCTTTCATTTAATGGAAATCCTCCGCCGAGCAATTTATCCATTTTAATCATACCAGTCTTTACTGTCATACTCACACCTCTTTAAACGTAGGTATACCGAATGTTGATTGTTTAAGTTTAATTAATATAAAAACTTCATCACCGACATTAAATGTCTTTGCAGGAACCTTCTTTTCAAGATTACTAACATCGAATAATTTCAGTATTTTTTTCGGTAACATTATCCTGTTGCTGTTACCAAGCCTGCCTGTTGTAAGCGTACCATTTAAAAAATCTTTATTTTTTGGTACAACTAAAAGATTTGAAGTATTATTTCTAATAAGTTTATACTCATCCTTTGATATTTTTAAGTTGAGAATTATGTCTTTTTTTTCGATATCAATAGACTCTATCTCGGCCATGAGTTATATATTCATTGGATATATTTAAACCTTTGTTGTTCCATGTTTAAGCTTTTACAAGTGTTTTATGTCCATACTTCGTACGTTTCCATTTCTGTTTCTAGAACAAGACCGAATCTGGAATAAAACGTAGAACATTTAGGACACATAAACGTTTCTGGACTTTCGTTCCATATTTTACCGTCAGTACCACACCTTGGACAATTATGTTCAAATTTCATTAAAACACCGCAAATACAGTCCCAACCCAAAGGTACTGCGTATACTCTAAATAAGTTTATAGTTGCCAACTTTTATATTGTTGTTTATGGCAAATTCCATTATCTCAATTTTCTTCTTTTTACCAACAGTGCTTGCTATTATGGCAATCTCTTCGGATGAATTTATTTTCTGAATATCTTCAAGATTATTTACAATAACTTCTCTCAAACCTTGCTTGTTAAGTCCACGAACTTCTGCAGGTGAACCATATCCCGGAGAAGGAAGAGCTCCTCGTGTTTTTTTATGCCTTCTAAGTTTTGAGTGTAGACCCCTTGGTTTTCTCCATTTCTTACCAAGACCTTTCTTTCTGAACCATTCCTGTCTTCTGAATTTAGGTTTTTTCTTCTTGATTTTGTCCCTGATCTTGAGTAATACTTCTTTATCCACCATCTTGGTCACCCTCCGCATATGGTTTTTTAGTAATATAAGCACCGTCCTGGAAAATCCTTCGGTCAAATCCTTTAACCTTTGTTACTTGTTCTATGCTTGCACAAAGCTGACCAACTCTTTCCTTGTCAGTTCCTGAAACAAATATTTCAGTTCCTTTTATCTCAACTTTAAGGTCTTCTGGTATAGGAACTGTTCTTGGACTTCTTCCGCCAATGAAATTTTCTATAACAAGCATATTATTATCTGTTTTTAGCTTAACGGGGAAATGTGAATAAACAATCTTAAGTTCGCCTTTCCATCCCTTGTTAACACCAGTAATCATGTTTCTAACGTGAGCGCACCATGTACCAAGCACTGCTTTTGTTTTCTTTCTGTTAATTTCTGAACTTAGTAAAATTTTTCCGCTCTCAACTTTGAAGACTATGTTATGATCTTTGAATGTTCTCTTAAGTTCACCTTTTGGTCCTTTGACTATGAAAATGTTATTTTCTACACTTGCTTCAATCCCTTCCGGAATTTCTATTTCATGTTTCATCATAGTTTCTGTCCCAAACAGTGAATATCATTAGAATATAACAGGTATATATTTAAATTTTATTTTTTCTTTTTTGCAACCTTTTTAGCCGGTTCCTTTGTTTTCTTGGCCTCCTTTTTTGGTTTTTCCTTTGTTTTTGTTGGTTCTGCTTTCTTTTTCACTGGTTCTTTTTTCTCTTCTTTTTTATCGGCTTTTGGTTTTTCCTTTTTCTCTTTGACAGGAGCTTTTTCAGTTTTACCGACAGGTCCTGGCATTCTGCCAACAAGCTTGAATGCACCGGTTCCCATAGGTATTACCTGATTCATAAGTATGTTTTCAACATGTCCCCTGAGTGGATCTTTAGTTCCTTCGATTGCTGCCGCTATCATGTGCTTTTTGGTTTCCTCGAAAGACATTCTTGCAAGAACGGATTTTTTGTTACCAGCTATACCATATCTACCGATACCTCTTATCATTCCATTGAATGTCATAAGATCGGCGAGCATTGAAACGTAACGGATGTCCACACCAAGTCCCTGCTCCTCGATTGTGTTAACCGATTCTCGTATTATCGAGTTTCTTGCAGCTTCGAGGCCCAATACATCATAAATTTCAAATGGGTTGTTGCATATTGTTCTTATTGTATCAACGCCTTCCATTTCAAGAATCTTTTTAAGATTAGAACCAAGTGTTGAAATTATCCATTCATCACCAAGTTCTTTGCTGACTATGACGTGAGATATGTTCTTTACACCCTTTATGTGAGTTTCGAGTAACTTGTACTTGAGCTTGTGAAGATTAACATTCTCTGTCTTTTTTGATGTTATAATGAGTTCTTTTCCCCTGAGTTCAGAATCAACGTTCTTTATTTTTATGTGCTTTGCAAGTTTTTCTATATCAATACCAAATTTCTTTAATTTTGGAGTATCAAGATGACATGAAACTGTTAAGTTTATCAAATCAATAACATTGCTGATAACGAAATCTCTAAGTTTTACTTCTTTTATTTTCTGAGCAATTTCTATTGCCTTCTTTTCGTTGCTGTATGCATTTTCCAAATAAATGGTCATGCTTGGTGTATCAGGCTCTTTTTTAGCATCATATATTTCTATAAGTCTTGGAAGACCAAGTGTGACCTGAATACCTGCAGTACCTGCAAAATGGTATGTTCGCATTGTCATCTGTGTTGCTGGCTCTGAAAGTGACTGGGCAGCAACTACGCCTGCTGCTTCTTCTGAATCGTAAAGTGATTTGTTGTAAAAATGTTCTACTTTTGCAGTTATTTCATTCTTTGTTTTATCATTCAAACCCCTTTTATTACAATAATTTTCTACTTCTTTTGCAATCTTAAGTGGTATTTTTATCATATCTATCCGTGCTCCAAATAATCTATCCAGTTGAGCTTACCCCAATCTGATTTTGTTGGATCCATTCCATCTTCGCCTGCGAAGAACTGGATAATGTCACCATTAGAATCTCTAAGTGTCATGTCATCCCAGACCTTAAGATCCTGAAGGGAATTCATAAGTCTTCTCTGCATGTAACCAGATTTTCTGGTTCGAAGAGATTTATCCATAAGACCTTCTCGACCGTTCATGATATTCCAAAAGAATTCAAACGGTGTAAGACCTTGTTTGAAACCACGTGCAACAAAACCACGTGTCTGAGGTGAAAGATCACCTTTTTTGAAATGTGTTGTTGTTCTTCCACTGTAACCACGCTGTATCCTTTTACCGAGTATTGTTTCAGAACCAACACATGCAGACATCTGAGTAGTGTTAATGTTTGAACCTTTTGCACCCGAATTAGCCATGAAAACCATGTCACCTTCTTTTATATTCTTAATCATTATGCCACTTACCGTGTTTAGACCCTCTGCGAGGGTCGTGAGTATCTGTGTTTCAAGTGATTCTTCAGAAGTCATACCAGGAAGTGCTTTAAGTTGACCTGCCTGGAAGTTTTTGATAAGATTATTAGATTCATTCATTGCATTGACTATCTCATCATGTATTGTTTTCTGTGTTTTCTGAGGAAGATCTATATCTGATATACCAATCGAAAGTCCTCTCATCATAAGATATGA
>DAOWAL010000080.1 GCA_030634615.1 Candidatus Aenigmatarchaeota archaeon
ATACTTTCACTTCTTTGATGATTTCAGCAAATGTTTTGAAAACGTTTTCATGGACTTGACATTTCTCGCAAATTCGTTTGGATTTTTGATGCTCTGTACAATTTTGGATGCTATGTATCCTTTTCTGATGTAGTATTCCTTTCTGGCACCATTGCACATCTTAATGAGTTTTTCAACCGGTAAGTCTGGTCTGGAAACTGTTGTCGTGTGCATTCCGTCTTCTGTTATCCATTTGGAATAATCCTCTGTTTTCAAATATTTGTTCTTTTTTGCCCATTCATACGCCTCGGTTCCGGGATATACCATAAGAGGATAGAATTGGGACGTGTCAGCATTTATCTCCTTGGCGAATTCAATGGTTTCTTTTATGGTTTCTTCTGTATCACCGGGCAATCCAAGAATGTAGCAGCCATTTACCAATATACCCGCTGTTTTTGCCCTTCCCATGAAATTAAGTTGAAGTTGTTTTGTTGTTTTTTTGTGAATATTATCAAGTATGTCTTGAGCAGGGCTCTCAAAACCGACACACATTAACCTACATTTAGCTTTTTTCATTTTAAACAGTGTCTCAAGCGGTGTATCAACTCTTGCATTACATGACCATTTTAAAGGTGATTTGTTTTTGATAAGCAGGTCACATAATTTGTTTGTCCTGTCTTTAAGAACAGGGAAAGTATCATCTTCTATCATAACTTCCTTCACCTGCGGAAACTCATTTTCTATATATTCGAATTCCTCAGCAACATTTTCAGGTGATCGATACCTGTAAGATCCTTTGAACGGTATTGGACAAAATGAACATGAGAACGGACATCCTCTTGCAGTAAGTATTGTTATTTGTGGCCACATAAGAGAAGCATAGAAATATTTTTCTATGTTAAGGTGTTTTTTGTACACTTCCGAAACAAACGGTAAATCATCGAGATTTTTTATTAACTGGGCATTCTCAGTTGAAAATATTCTCTTACCCTGTCTGTAGGTTATTCCTTTTACCGAGTCTATTCCCTTGCCAATTTCAACTACCTTTGCAAGCTCGACGACAGTATTATCATACTCATCTCTGCATATGGAATCGATATTTTCAGAAAGTTTTAGAGTTTCATTAGGAACTCTGCTAGGATGTGTACCAACCAAAGACACGTGTTTCACACCAAGTTTTTTTATTTCTGAAGCAATTTCAACGTCATTGTAAATACTCGGCGTACTCGTATCAACAACCACCAAATCTGGTTCATAATTATCAACAAATCTCATTACCCTTTCTCTTGACCAGTCGTCTGCTACAGCATCGATAAGCTTAACTCTAAAACCGTTTTTCTCAAGATTACCAGTAGCGTATGCCAGATAGTAAGGATAGTAGAATGTCCCACCTTTAGTTACGCAAGGTGACCTTGACTGCCTTGAAAATTTTGGCATGAATGGGGGATTTAGCATGAGGATTTTCATATGAACCACATATTAATAGCAATACAATAAAGTATAAAAATTAGAAATATATGTGAAACTACCATGATTTCGAAATATTTGAATATAAAGCTCGTAGTTGGGCTTATTATAATTACTCTACTCGTAATTGGATTTTCCAATTCAGTAACTGAACACATACACGCTATGAACCCCTTTTATGTAGGATGTGCTGTTGTCGTACTGCTTTCTGTTATAACAGTAAAACAGATCAAATGGTACATGTTAATGGGCGAAGTAAGAAATGCCAAACTCGCATTCAAATCGTATTTCACGGGGCAATTTGTCAATGATATTGCACCAGTTGGGACTGGTGACGTTACAAAAGCATACATTATCAAAAAATATACAAAAAAACCATTTGGTTTTGCTTTGTCGATATCTTATATGGAAAGACTTGTCGATATAAGCATACTAAGCATATTCGCCGTTATATCATCAATGTTTTTCTTCGTGTCGACAATTTCATCATACATAAGCATTATTGTTGTTATTGTTTTTGTTTTGGGAATTGGTTTTTTTCTATTGGCAATGTTCCCGGTGAAATTAGCAAGTATAATTAAATCGATTCTAGTAATTATACGAAGAATTATTCCAGCTATGTTCATAGTGAAGATTATAAAAAAGCTTGAAACATTCATATTTGAAACTTCGAAAGATTTCCAAGAAGCGTTAGTAGCTTTCAAAAACAGGAGAATGTTAATCATTTTCATAATAATGTTGGCTGTTTTGGATTGGTTACTTGAAGGTGTTTGCCAGGTAGTTTTCTTGTATTCGCTTGGATATGAAATACCAATTTTAGTATCTGTTGGTATCGTAGCGATATCATGGTTAATAAGCATACCTTCAATGATACCGAGTGGTTTGGGTATAAGAGAAACTGTACTAAGTCTTCTTTTTTCATCAATGGGTGTACCATTCGCAGTAGCACTTACAAGTGTACTCGTATACAGAGCGTTCGCTACATTAATATTTGCATCGGGTGCGGTTATCTCGTTAAAAATAGAACCGAAATAGGGTGAATTACGTCAAAAATCTTTTCTTTATTATAATCTTTAACATTTTCAAACCGGTTTTAATGATTTTGGCTTTGTTTTTCGAGTGCTTAGATTCGCCACCTCTTCTCATGTAATAACTTACTGGTATTTCAATAACACGTCTTTTGGCTTTCAATATTTCTATCATCATCTCAGGAGAGAAATTCGGTCCCTTGGCTTCAAGGTTGTTTTTTATTCTTTCAAAAGAATCTTTCCAAATTGCTCGGTATGTACATCCAACATCTGTAAATCTGGGCTCCTGATTCCACCAAAGAACTTCAATTAGTTTTCCGAGAGCGAGATTTCCCCATCTAAGAAACCAATCCATGTTCGCACCCTGTTCAATCATTTGCCTTGTTGTTCTAGTTCCTATAACCATGTCAGCATCTTTGAGGTATTCAAGCATCTTCGGTATGTCTTTTGATCTAAAAGAACCATCGGCTTCTGTTAAGATTATAATATCATTTTTCGTAATATCCATTGCATATTTCAGTTTTTCACCATAGCCGGAAAGAACTTTTCCCTTGGTAACAACTTTTGCACCGTGCTCCTTTGCTATCTTGTCTGTTGCATCGGTAGAATTTGTGTCAACTACGAAAACTTCATCAACATATTTAGATGAAGTATAATCGTCAATAACATCTCCTATTGTTTTTTCCTCGTTTAATGCCGGTATTATTACTGTTACTTTGTATTTGTCAAAATTGAGATCCTTCCACATATAATTAGCATAGTTCAAATCTTCGGTCGTGTTAACGTTTACATAATTACCCTCTATGTAGAAAGGTAAAACATTGCTCTCTTTTGCCATTGTGTCTATGACACCAGTAAGTTCAACTATACCGGATTTTTTGGATTTCGGTGTTTTTTCAATATAATCAAAAAAATTCTTAGAAAAGTAATATGTCCCACAACCGGCATAATCGTTTATTATTTTTTCTGGCTTTTCAACAAGAGAGGTAATTTTATTTCCTTTGATTTCAACAGAATAATTCTTTTTTATCTCACTATATGTTGCTCCTTTTTTTATACCGATTATCGATTCAGGTTTTTCGCTTGAAAGTTTCAGCAATTCCGAGTGATTTGAATCGACATATATTTCATCACCAAGTATTACAAAAAAATCAGATTTTATGTAGTCTTTCATTACATATATCGAATTGACAAGTCCTTTTTTCATGTCGTTGTTTGTAACATAAGTTATATTAACACCAAATTTGGAACCGTCACCGAAATAATTTTTTATGATATGCCCAAGGTAATTTATTGCTATGTAGATATCTTTTATACCCAGCTGATCTCTCATTATTTCAATGTTTCTCTGCAGTATTGGTTTTCCACCTATATCTAGCATCACCTTGGGAATTGTTCTGGTTTTTGGATAAACCCTTACACCTCTCCCTGCCGCAGGTATTAACCCTATTTTCGTATTCATGTAACACCGTCTCTTAATAAAATTCATTTTAAATTTATTAAATATAAAATATATTCCATCGTTCCTTAATGTGATATGATGAAAGTGCTGTTAGTAAGATACCATGACAAGGGAAATATAAATACAAGATTACCAGAGTCCCTTAATGAAATTCAGGGTGTATATCCACCTTTAGGTATAGCATATATTGCCGCGAATCTGGAAAAACATGGTTTCAACGTAAAGATATTAGATGCACAGGCATTGAATATTCTGAGCACCGAAGCTAGAGATTTTATAATGAAAGAGAAACCAGATGTTGTCGGTATAAGTGCAATGACTCCTAATTTTGAGGGTGTATTAGAAGTGGCGAAATTTTCAAAAGAGAGCGGAGCTACGGTTGTTTTAGGTGGTCCTCAAATAAGTACATATCCAAAAGAGAGCATAGATTATGATTTTGTCGATTACGCAATAGAGGGTGAGGCAGAAGAGGCGTTCGTAGAATTATTAAAAAGAATAGAGAACAAAAAATCCGTTGTCGGTGTTCCTGGTCTTGTTTACAAAAAAGGTAATAAAATACATTCCAGTGGGCCTACGATAATTATGGATTTAAATTCAATACCAATGCCAGCATGGCATCTTTTACCCATGGATAAATACAAGTGTATAATAACCGAAAAACCGTTCATAACAATGATAACAAGCAGAGGATGTCCGTATCAATGCGGTTTTTGTTTCAAGTCAGCAACTGATAAAATTAATCGAAGACACAACCCAAAAAGTATTGTAGATGAAATTGAGAAATGTATTGAAAAATATAAAATTAAAGAGGTTATGTTCTACGATGATACTTTAACTTTGAAAAGGGATCACATAGAAGGTATATGTAATGAAATTTTGAAAAGAGGTTTGAAAATAAAATGGGAAGGGCCGACAAGACTCAATGTAGTAGATAAGGAATTACTCGTGCTTATGAAAAAAGCAGGGTGTTTTAGATTAAGATTCGGTGTGGAATCCGGGGATCCTAGGATTCTTAAATTGATGAGAAAGGGTATTACACTCGATCTTGCCAGAAAAGTTTTCAGATGGACAAAGCAAGCAGGTATCCAAAGATTTGCTTATTTTATGATAGGATATTATTCAGAAGATGCAAAAACTATGCGTAATACTATAAATTTTGCAAAGGAATTGGACCCAGAATGGATAATGTTCACAGCAGCGACTCCATTACCAAAAACTAATTTGTTTGATTTATGTACAAAAGATGGACTAACGGATGAAAATTATTGGCTCGACTACATGAAAGGTAAAAACGACGGAAGGATGGATTATATAGTGAAAGATGCAGATAAGTGGGCAAAGAAAGCGTATATGGAATTTTATCTCAGACCGTCTTACATATTCAAAAAAATAATGACCCTGAAAAGTCCTTATGATGTTATGAATAATATCAAGGGTGCAATTGCAATATTGAGAATAAGATGAGGAAAAGTTTTGGTGATTAGGTCATTTCCGGACCAATTACTCATTTAGAAGTTTTATTTTCTCTTATGCAAGTAACTATCTAAAACCATCCAAAATTTTTCCCTGAAAACTTTCCTATTCCTGACTAATTGTGATGTTTCAAACCAACATGGATGCAAACAACCATTACAGGTCTTCTTCATTTTTTCCATTAATTCTGGTTTTAAACAGTCCAATCCTTCCTTGAAGATGTTTCCAACAGGGAATAGTTCTGAACATGGTGTAATATCCCCATTTGGCAATATCTGAAAATAAAGAGAGCCGATGTCACAATTCCATTTCCCGTCAAAATCTCCTCTGAAAAAAAGGTCCATTTTAGTTAACGCATCATACGAACTAAAAATTTTATAACCCTCTTTTTTCATATCTATTA
>DAOWAL010000051.1 GCA_030634615.1 Candidatus Aenigmatarchaeota archaeon
ATAAGCAAGCTCAGGCAGGCATACGGAACTGATCCGCTTGCTGGTCAGAGAAGCTCTGCTCACTACCACGGTAGGAGAGGGACAAGAGATTCTCAGATGAACAGGGAAATGTCCCGAATGAAAAGGATACACGGTCATGGTTTTCTTAATATGACGGCAAGAGTCGTCCCTCAGGCTACCAAGGGTCGAAGGGCACATCCGCCAAAGGCCGAAAAGATCTGGGAACTTAAAATTAATAAAAAAGAACGCAAAAAGGCAATTGTCTCTGCTCTTTATGCAACTCTTGACAAAGACCTTGTGGCTGAACGTGGTCACAGAATAAAAAACGCTAAGCACACACCAATTGTACTTGAAGATTCTTTTGAAAAAATTAAAAAAACTTCGGAAGTTATTAAGATTTTAGAATTATTTGGTCTTTCAGAAGAACTTGAAAGATGCAGTGAAAGGAAAGTAAGAGCAGGTAGGGGTAAAAGCAGGGGAAGAAAATACAAAACGAAAAAAGGCCCAGTTGTAATAATCGGAAAAGATGACGGAGTTGCAAAAGCACTTTGCAACATACCGGGTATTGATGTTTTACTTGCAAATGAACTTGATGTAAGCTCTCTTGCTCCTGGAACACATCCAGGACGATTTGCAATTTATACAAAATCTGCTATAAAGGAGTTAGGTTCAGATGGCAAGTAAAAAGGCTGTTAAAGAAGAGAAGACCATCAAAGAGAAAGTTGTTAAAGAAAAGGACAACTGGGATGTACTCATTTATCCACACTTAACAGAAAAATCCATGAATATGGTTGAGCTTGAAAACAAGCTTGTATTCATAGTTAATAAAAAGTCTAATAAAAAAACAATAAGAGAAGCAGTTGAATCGGAATTTGACGTAAAGGTCGTATGGGTAAGAACTGAAATAACAACACGTGGTCAGAAAAAGGCTGTTGTTAAGATAAGTCCGGATTTCTCCGCTTCAGATATAGCATCTAAATTAGGAATGATATAATATGGGTAGAAGATTGAGATCTCAGAGAAGGGGAAGAGGAACACCGACATACAGGTTCCCGAAAAGGGGAAGAACAATCAATGTTATCTACAAAAACATTGACGGAAATGTGGCAGATATTATAAGCGACCCGGGAAGAAATCCTCCGGTTGCAAAGATTCATTATTCTGACGGTAGTGAAAGCTATCTTATAGCACCACTTGGTGTAAAAGTTGGTGACAGAACAAATTTTGTTTCACTGCTTTCAAAAATACCACTTGGTGCTCAAATTTTTGGTGTGGAATCAGTTCCGTTCTCAGGACCGAAATTATGTAATTCTTCAGGATCATTCGCAACACTTGTTGCAAAAACAGATAAAAAGTGCACAATCTTAATGCCTTCTAAACAGAAAAAAGAACTTGACCCAAAATGCAGGGCAAGCATGGGAACTCCGGCAGGCGAGGGCTTTGCTGACAAACCATGGCTAAAGGCAGGTAAGAAATGGATTGCAATGCACAGAAAAGGTAAACTTTACCCAAGAACATCCGGTGTAGCAATGAACGCTGGTGACCACCCATTCGGTGGACCAACAAAACCTGGTAAACCAACAACCATAAGCAAACATGCCCCACCAGGACAGAAAACAGGTTCATGGGGCGCTAGGAGAACCGGAAGAGGTAAGAGACGGTGATATTTATGGCTAAACAATTCGCATTCCACGGAAAAACGCTTGAAGAGCTAAAGGAAATGAATCTTGACGATTTCAGCCTTCTGCTTAAATCAAGGCAGAGAAGAGCACTCAAACGTGGTTTAACAGATAAACAGAAAATACTGCTTGAGAAGATAAGGAAAAATCCTAAAAAATTCCACAGAACAAGAAGCAGGCAAATGATTATATTCCCGGAAATGGTGGGAATTAAAATGGGAGTACACAACGGAAAGGATTATGTTACTCTGGAAATAAAGCCTGAGATGATTGGTCACAGGCTTGGCGAATTCGCATTAACAAGGAAAATGGTAAAACATTCGTCTCCAGGTTTCGGAGCTACAAGGTCTTCAAAGTTCATTCCGTTGAAGTAGGTGAATTAAATGGAAAACTATGCTTTGAATCTCAATCCGAAGAAATCAGCAAAATGCTATGGCAAAGCTCTTAGAATATCCACTAAAAGTTCTGTGATAGTATGCAGGAAAGTTAGCGGTATGAACCTTCAGAAAGGTAAAAGGTTGCTACAGGATATAGTAGATGAGAAAAGAAGCATAGATGGCAAGTTTTACACAAATACTACAAAAAGCATACTTGAAATAATCAAATCAGCAGAAGCAAATGCTGAATTCAAGGGTCTTGACTCGAGCAGGATGATAATTTTTGCTTCAGCGCACACTGGTTTTACATTTATGAGACCAAGAAGAATGAAAATGAGGAGAACGCAAAGAAAGATGACAAACATTCAAGTTGTCTTACAGCAAAAGTGATAATTATGTTGGTAAAGAAATTTTTCATGGATTATGCAATAAGGAAAAATGCTATAGAAAAGCACATAAAAGAATATTTCCCTGAGGAAAGCTATTCCAAAATAGAGCTTGAAAGAACACCTCTCGGTGTTAAAATCATAATATACACCGATAGACCAGGAAGAATAATCGGTGCAGGCGGAAGGAAAATAAACGAAATAACAGGAATACTTAAAAAATCATTCAAATTGGACAATCCTCAGATTGATGTAAAATCAATTGAGAAGCCAGATTTGGATGCAACAATAATTGCAAAGAGGATCGCGTCGTCTCTTGAGAGAGGTTTCAACTACAAAAAAATCGGGAACATAATGCTTGAAAGAATAATGAGAGCAGGAGCTGTCGGAACAGAAATTGTTATTTCAGGAAAACTCGGTGGTTCAAAAGGAAGAATAGGTAAATTCAATGAAGGTTACCTGAAGAAATGCGGCCAGCCCGCAAAAGAATTAGTTGATTACGGTTTTGAAGAAGCAAACACAAGACCAGGTAAAATCGGTATCAAAGTCAAGATCATGAAATCCATGCCAATATTGGCAGAAGACTGGAAAAAAGATGACGAGAAAAAGGATAAAAAGAAGAAAGTAAAAAATAAAGATAAATAGGTTGTTTTATGGCAATAATTAAGTTAAAAGATATGAGAAAAATGGATGACAAGCAAGTCAAAAAACAGCTTAATGAACTTAACTTGGAACTGGCAAAGGAAAGAGCAAACATCCACATAGGTGCAACAGTAACTTCACCCGGAAGGGTAAGAGAAATAAGAAAAACAATTGCCAGGATAAAGACAATTCAAAATGAGAAAAGGAAAAAATGAGAGCAATTTCAAATTTTTCAATAAATGCATATTCGATTTTTGAGATAGAAGAATTTCTACTAAAGGAGAGTGGGTTAGTAAGATGACGGAAATTTGCCCGAATTGTGGGCTTCCAAAAGACATTTGCGCCTGCGAAACAATCGCACGAGAGGAGGAGAAAATTAAGATTTTCTCCGTAAGAAAGAGATTCGGAAAAAAAGTAACAGTGATCCAAGGAATAAGCAAAGACGTAGACACCAAAGGTATTTTAAAGGAATTAAAAACCAAATTTGCATGTGGTGGTACAATTAGAGGCAATGCAATAGAATTGCAAGGCGATCACAAAAGAAGAATCAAAGATATTCTCGTAAAATTGGGTTTCCCAGGAAGTAAAATAGAAGTTTCGTGATTAGAAACGGGCGAAGAAAGAAGCGGCAAGATTTTTACAAACAAAGTGCTATATTTAATTATGAGAACAACAGAAAATCTCGTTAAACATGAGTTAATAGGATTAAAAGTATCTATAGTAGATAGTTCAAACAAGGAAAATGTAGGCACAAAAGGCAAAATAGTGAACGAGACACGAAATACATTCACTATTGAAAAAAACAATGGAAACGAAATAAAAGTGGCTAAAGATGAAAATATGTTTGTTTTTGAGCTAAATTCCAAAAAAGTCAGAATAGACGGGAAGATACTCGTGGCAAGACCAGAAGACCGCATCAAAAAGAAGTTTAAGAAGTGGTGAATTTAGCTACGATGCATTTATAAATATTGAGTCGTATTAGTAATACCTATAACTGTTAACCTATTTAAATAAGGGTAGTATATTGGATTATTATGAAAAATGAAAAGGCCAAAGACATCGGACTTGGAATAAAGGGTCCAAAGGAGTCGTGTACAGACTCTAAGTGCGCATGGCACGGAGAGTTATCAGTACGCGGGAGATTATTCAAAGGTAAGGTTAAATCTGCCAAGTCTAGTAAAACAGTCATTGTTGAATGGGGATATAACAAATTTGTTCCTAAATACCAGAGATATGAAAGGAGAAAATCAAACGTAACTGCACACAACCCACCTTGCATGAAAGCAAGAGAAGGTGACTCTGTTATCATAGCTGAGAGCAGGCCATTATCAAAAACAAAGACGTTTATAGTTGTAAATGTTGAGAGGGGAAAAGAATGAAAGCAATATCATCTAGCATAACACATGGACTCACAACAAGATCATTACTTAAGTGCGCAGATAACTCAGGCGCAAAAATTCTTGAAATAATCGGTGTCAAAGGTTTCAAAGGTAGAAGAACCAGAAAACCAAAAGCAGGACTTGCAAGCCTTACATTCTGTAAAGTTCACACAGGAAACGAAAAGGTAAGACATCAGGTTTTCCGTGCTGTTATTGTAAGGCAGAAAAAGGAATTCAGAAGACCAGACGGTACAAGAGTACAGTTTGAAGATAATGCCGCAGTAATAGTTGATGAAAAAGGGGATCCAAAGGGTTCTCAGATAAAGGGACCAATAGCTAAAGAAGTTGTTGAAAGATTCCCAACTGTAGGAAAAATAGCAACAATTGTGGTGTAAATATGAAAAAAGAGTGGTCAAGTAACTGGATTTCGAGCAAGCAGCCAAGAAAACAAAGAAAATACAGACATAACGCACCACTTCATGTGAAACAAAAATTTATTTCTGCTCATCTCTCCGAAGTCTTGAGAAAAAGATTCGGAAAACGTTCACTTTCTCTAAGAAAAGGAGACGAAGTTAAGGTTATGAACGGTACTGATAAAGGATTCAAAGGAAAGGTTGAAAGAGTCAATCTTAAAAATACCAAAATCTACATAGAAGGACTTAACACCAAAAAAGTTGATGGATCTGAAGTTATGAAAGCAATTGACCCATCAAATCTTATGATAATAGAAGCTAAAATTGAGGATAAAAAAAGGCAGATGATTATTGAAAGATCAAGAACTGCCAAAACTAAAACAGCAAAGAAAGGTGAATGATTATGCATTTGAAAAGATATTCAATTCCAAAATTCTGGAAAATGGCAAAAAAAGAGAACAAGTACGCTATAACACCACGTGCAGGACCTCATAAAAAGAACGAGTGCATACCACTTTTAGTTCTTTTGAGAAATGTACTTGAAATAGCAGACAATTCAAAAGAAGCTCAGGCCGTTATAAAGAAAGGTGAAATACTTGTTGACAAAAAACCCAGAAAAGATCCAAACTATCCAGTAGGTTTTATGGACATAGTAGAAATTCCAGGTGCAAAGAAATATTATAGAATTGATGTCAACAGCAACGGTCTTGTTGTTGAAGAAATAAAACCAGCAGAAGCTAACAAAAAGCTTTGCAGAATACAAAACAAAAAAACATTAAAGGGCGGAGTAACGCAGCTTAATTTACACGACGGAAGAAATATACGAACAGAAAAGAAAATGTACAATACGAATGATTCAATTCTTATTGAATTACCATCACAAAAAATACTCAAACATTATCAATTCACAGAGAGATCACCTGCAACTGTAATTGCGGGAAAGAACATCGGAATTAAAGGAAAGGTAAAGGAAATATTCGACAGAAAAACCATGTTTGAAGCAAACAGGGTCGTTATACAGACAAAAGAAGGGGACATGGAAACTGTCAAAGAATATGTTTTAGTAGGTGAAACTAAATGAACCCAATGAGAGAAATCCGGCTTGAGAAGGTAACGATTAATGTTGGAGCAGGAGAAGCCGGACCAAAACTCGAAATGGCTAAAAAATTACTTGAAAAGATATCGGGTAAAAAAGTAATTGTTACAAAGACTCACAAGAGAACACAATTTGGTGGTGCAAAAGGAAGGCCAATTGGTGTTAAAGTCACGATCAGAGGAAAAGAAGCTGAACAGTTTGTCAGAGACGCATTAAAAGCGAATGAAAACAGGATAAGTCCTAACCAGTTCGATACAAGCGGAAATTTTTCACTCGGTATCAAAGAATATATAGATTTGCCGGGAATAAAATATGATCCGGACATAGAAATTATTGGTATGGATGTATGCATTACACTTACAAGGCCAGGATACAGGGTTAAGAAAAAGAGAATAAAACCAGCAAAAGTCGGTCTTAAGCACAGAATAACACAGGAAGAAGCCCGTGAATGGGTAAAAAAGAAATTTGATGTTAAAATTTCAAAAGAGGAAGATGAGTAAATATGACATTTGAAAATGCTAAAAAACAAATAGAGAACAAACCTGAAAAACTTGCAAGGTTTATGAAATTCAATAAACCAAAGGAGAGGAAGTTCGGCAGATCTGTTAATCCGTGCAGGAACTGCGGAAAAACAGAAGGCGTTATACACAAATACGGTATCAATTACTGCAGGCAGTGTTTCAGAGAAGTTGCAAGGAGTCTTGGCTTTGAAAAGTTTGAGTGAGGTTTTATTATGAATCATGATTTACTTGCTGATGTATTCTCTGTGATAAAAAACGCAGAGAGGATAGGTAAAAGGGAATGCACAGTTCCAAGTTCAAAGATTATAAAAGAAATACTTAAGATTATGCAGAAGAACAAATACATTGGTTCATTTGAATTCATTGACGATGGAAAGAGTGGAGAATTCAAAGTAGATTTACTTGGGAGAATAAACAATTGCAGTGTTATACGACCGAGATTCCATCTTAAAAAGGATGAGTTCATACCATGGGAAAAGAGATTCCTCCCATCTGTCAATGTGGGGCTTCTGTTCATGACAACACCAAAAGGAATAACAGATCACAAAAATGCTAAAAAGGATGGCATTGGTGGTTCCCTTTTAGGATATATTTACTAAGTGATGAAAATGACAGTTGAAAAAGATGTTAAAGAGGCGATGAAAGCAGAAAAGCTCGCAATAGGAGCAAAAAGTGTATTCAGGGGCATTAAAGCCGGTACACTTGTTCGGATAATTTGCTCTAACAATTGCGACAAAAATACATTACATGACCTCAATTATTACAGTAAGAACTTCAGCGTTGAAACAAAAACATTTGCTGGAAATTCAAGACAGCTTGGAGAAATATGCGCCAAGCCGTTTAACATAATGTTACTAGGAATAAAAAAATAAAGAGCTGAGAAATAATGTCAATAAAGTTGACAACAGAAGATATTCGTGTCGTTGGAGTATTTGAAAGGATAGTAGGAGTACATATTAGAGATTGTCTGATAACTGACGATTCAGTGTATTTCCTCATAGAACCTGGAAAAATGGGACTTGCCATAGGGAAAAACGGTATTAACATAAAAAATGTGTCAAATACCCTGGGAAAGCCGGTAAAAATATTCGAGTACGCAGAAACACCGGAACAGCTCGTCAAAAACCTAATAAAAAACACAAGTTCCGTTGAAGTAGACAACGGCGTTGTGACAGTAACAATCCCCGTGACTGAAAGGTCTACCGTCATAGGCAAAGGCGGGAAAAACATAAAGATGGTAAGGGCGTTCCTCGAAAGGCACTTTTCCATCAAGAATTTAAGGCTTAAATGATAAGGATAACGAGTGGATTAATATGCCAGGAGCATTTGCAGCAAGAACTTTGAAGAAGAAAAGGAAAAAACTCAGGTGGAAATCTGATAAAAAGAAAAGAAAACTTCTTAAATTGTGGAATAGGACTCCACTTAAAGGCGCACCTATGGGAAAGGCACTCGTTCTGAAAAAGAAAGGTGTAGAACAAAAGCAGCCGCATTCTGGCGTAATAAAAGTTGTACGATGCCAGATTATTAAAAACGGTATTCACGTAACAGCATTTGTACCAAAAACTGGTTCAATAAAGCACATCGATGAACACGATGAAGTCACAATTGTCGGACTTGGCGGTTCTCAGGGTGGAGCCGTAGGTTCTATGCACGGTATAAAGTTTAAGGTTATTGCCGTAAACGGTACACCATTAAGTGAAATTCTTAAGGGGAAAAAAGATAAGAACAAAGATAAGTGATAATTATGGCTATACTTCTTTTCAATAGATGGGACATGAAAGATGTTGAGGTCCATGACTTGGGTCTTAAAAGATACATAAATGTCAAACCTGTTATTGTTCCAAAAACAACAGGTAAATACGG
>DAOWAL010000045.1 GCA_030634615.1 Candidatus Aenigmatarchaeota archaeon
AACAAGATATAATATTCATACCAGGGGCTGAACTTGCAACTCAGTCTGGGCATTTGCTTGCTCTTGGCATAACAGAACATGTAGAAAGCTTCAAGAGCTTTGAAGCATCAATTGATCTTATCCGCGATGCAGGAGGAATCGCTATTTCTTCCCATCCATATGATATGAGAGGTGAAGGTGCAAGAAAGCTTGCACTGAAAACAGATGCTATTGAAATATTCAATTCCATGAACATTGACAGAGTTGGGAACAGAGTTATGCTTTCCAAATTCAAAAACCATGATATACCAAAAGTTGTTGGTTCAGATGCACATTCACCTGACATAATAGGAAGATGCCTGAACATAATGAACGATGTACATGACGTAGATTCTGTTCTAAAGGCAATATTAAACGGTAAAGTGCAGTTTACAACAGATTATATACACATGGATGAAATGATAGCATGGACACGCAAAAGAATTGAACATTCAAAAACAGAAGTACTCAATTACATCAACAATCATTATTCGGCTCCAAGGGCATGGCTGTACAGAAAACTGCTTAAAAAATTCTTAGCAACAAGCGATAAGCCATGGATTGTTCTTGGGGACATAAGCCTTTGTGTAATCTGTTCTTACGCATTCGCAAAAACGCTCACTTACTAATTTACTTTACAAACAGTACAAACTTGACTGCAAGTATTATGATTATCAGTGCTACTATTACAACAAGTAATATTACTTTTCCTGTATCACCGCTCATCTGGAACTGTGATATCTGGCCTGTTGGTGTAGTGATATCGGTTTGTGCATTCCCGTCTACATCTGATGGTAAACCAGAAAATACAGGCATTACGTTTACACCAAACTTTAAGTTAAGTGTTTTTTCCTTGGTCCCTGAAGTTGTTTTGAGAATAACATCGTATACACCATCTTCAACATCATAATCTGGTGAAGCGTAAAGATATATGTGTTTTTCTTCTCCTGGTAAGACCTGTACACTGTTTTCACTTATGTATACCCATTCAGGTCCTTCCATAACAAAGTCGTAAACTTCAGCTCTTTCACCTGAGTTTGTAATTTTTATTGCAAGGGCAGTACCCTCACCGTTCTTTATCATAAGAGCATTTTCTTCGCTCTCGATTTCAAGGCTGTAACATTCATCATTTTCTTTAACAGTAATTTTTACTTTGGCTTCAGTTAATACGAAATCTGAAACTGCCTTGAAATTGAATTCATATTCTCCTGATTCAGAGTCAACAACCATTCCAGTTGCAAAAACTTTAATCTGACCTTGTTCAAGTGTTGTTTCACCTATCTGTGCTTTTTCAAAGAAGAATTTGTAACTGTCTGTGAATTCTCCGATGTTTTTGACTGCAAGAGTATAGTTTATGTAATCGCCTACACATACTTCTGAAGTCTGTGGGCTAACCGCAATTTCAACTGCATAACAGTTCTTAACATTAAGTATAACCTTGTTCTCATCTGACATCTCACCGCTTTTTGCATTGACAATTACTTCAGTAGCGCCAAATTCAAGCTTGTCTGTTTTTATTGTAAGACCAACTTTGCTTATCTGTCCTGGTTCAACATTTGCTTTGTTACTTTCAAGGCTTCCTATGCTTGATGTAAGTTCGTATGTATCAGGAACTTTTCCTGTATTTTTCATTGAAATTGATAATTCTGCATCATTCCCTTTACACACTTCCTGTTCAGCAGGTGTAACTATTACAGCAACGCCTTTACACTCTGCTGCAACAACATTTCCTGCAAGTATTATTTTTGAACTAGGGTAAGCACGTGAAACAACTATAACATCAAAACTTGTTGTCCCTTCAAGTTCCGGGTATGCAAAAAGATCCATTGTTTCTTCCTGACCAGCTAAAACTTCTATTGATTCCTTTTCTAGAACTACCCAATCCGGTAAACGAACATCATAAGTATCAAATGTTTCACCTAAGTTTTCTACAGCTAGAACAAATTTAGATGAACCACCTATGCATGATTGTGTTTCCTTTGGTTCAATGCTTGCCCTGAAATCATAACAATTCCTGACATTAACCTGTGTTTCCATTTTTGTTTCAGCATATGATTCCTTAGAAACTATGTTAAGTGTTATTACGCCGCTTTCTTCAGGAGTTGTTATATCAACATAAACTTCTTCTGTCTCACCCGAATTTATTACAACAGTGTCTTTGTAGATTTCTTTGTTATCCCATGAGGAAATTGCAGTAATTTCAAATTCTTCTGAATCCTTACCGTTATTAGAAACTTCTGCAATGTACTGGAATGGTGTATTTTCACACATGTCAATTATTTCATCAGCTTCAACAGAAACTGAATGACAATTAAGAATTTCAACATCTATTTTCTTTTCAAAAACATCGCTACCCTGTTTAACGATTATCTTAGCTTCATGGTTTCCAGGAGCAGTTCCAAGCGAAGGTGTAACAACGACATTAAAATTATAACTTCCACCAGGAGCTAATACTGGAGTTTTTAATGAAGGAGGAACTCCACCTGATGGACTTGGCAAACCTGACCATCCCTCAGGGGTTTCTAAGAAAATTTGATATTCATGGTTCGTATCATCAAGATTTATGACATCTACACTAAATTCAAAATTACTAATACAACCAGAAGCGGTTGTCGGAACAATCTCCACAGCAAAATTATTATAAGCCGTAGCTCCCTGACTAACTAAGAAAAACATCATACACATTGCAATTAAAGACCAAACATATTTCATATAAATCATATCTCCTTAAACCATAATCATATATATTAATTATATAATACCTCTTGAGTAGTTAATTTTAAATACCCATATTGTAATCAGGATTTCTCCTTCTTTTCATCAGTATATTTTGAAAGAGCGTCTTGAAGCATTTTTTTTGCAGCTGGATCTTCTAATTTACCCGGTTCTAACCATTCTTTAGCAAATTTAATGTATTTATATCTGATGTTAGGACCGCCATCATATACTGCACAAGGATTATCCATGTGTCCTATTAATCCTTGGCACATCCCCATTTCGGTTATGTCGCTACCATTAATGAAATATTTCTTTCCACTCATCAAAACTCTCCGCCGTGCTTAGGGTAATAAGTACCATCTGTATATTTGTGTATTGCGGCTGGGAGTAATTTATTAATATCAACTTCTTTTGACTGAGGTGTTATGCTAACACTTCCTTTCATCATTCTTGGCTGAACTGGTTCCTGACCATATATGTGATCTTCGTATGTTTTGCCCTTGAACTTACCTGCCACAAAATACGTTGTAACAAGCACTACAAATATTACAAGTATTACAAGTCCTGATAACCACGTTCCCTCACTTGCTGTTATCATTCCTGTAAATCCGCCATTTACGTTGTTTTCATCTTTCTGCTCTAATGGAGCAACATATAATGAAATGTCCTCAGAAAAGGTTTCTGAGCCTGTTCTGGCGCTAACAGTGAATTCATAATTGCCAACTTCCTTAGGAACTATGTATATGTGTAATGTTCCTCTGCCATCAACTTCAACATCTTTGATATAGTTTGCCCAGTCTTCAGGTATTCCGTCAACAGAAATTTCAAATGTTTTTTTGCTAGGACTTTCAAGAACGATTTCCATTGATTTACCACTACCAACCTTTATGTCAAGGTTTGTAGGTTTTATGATAGCATTAACTTCTGTTATTCCGTTATCGTCTTCATCAGACGGTGCTCTATCTTCAGGTATGAATACAGACGAGGCCATTGCTACAACATGAACACTTGCTTCTCTTGTTATGGTGTTTCCACATGGGAGATAGCTTTCAAGCTTTACTGTGTGAACTCCTCTTGAAACATCGAAAGTGAATTTCTTTTCAACTTCTTCATCAACGCTCATGTATGTTCTGTAATCGTCAATGAATGAACCATCAACATAGAGTTTAACTGTGAGTGTCCCTGAGCTTTCTCCCGTGTTCTTAAGAGCTATTTCTACCCATCCGTCTTTGTCATCTGTAAAGTATGAGAAGTAATCAAATCTTTCAACTGAAAGTCTGCATGCTTCTTCTGTTGAACTTCCGTGGACAGTTCTGTATTCTGAATCGTAGTTGTGATCAGTATCGTAAACTGTTGCTTCGCATTTAACAATGTAATCGTCTTCAGCATTAAGGTTTATTTCTGACATTGCCTCATCACTGTATCCGTTAACATAATCTTTTTCTGTTATAACTAAGTCTCCGTCCATGTACCACTTGAATTTGACATAATCAAGATTACCGCTTGTATCGTAAACATCAGTTTTACACTGGAAGTTTACATAATTATCATTGTAGTAAACAAAAACATCCATGTCTTCTATCTCAGGACTGTTTGCATTAGTTCCGTAATTTCCTACACGAACAACAACTGGTCTGCTCCAGTCAGATTCAATGTAGTTGTTGTCTTTTACTTTAACTCTTGCATAATATGTTCCCGAGTCTGAGTATGAATGATATGTGTAGTAAGTGTATTCCGGAAGCCATGCTGACTGTGTTCCGTCACCAAAATCGAACATATACTGGACTACACTACCATCTGAATCGTATGATGATACTCCTGAAAAGTGTACTATTTCTCCTCTGTCAACATAATAATCATTTACTGTAAGTACAGCAACAGGTTTTCCGTATGCTGGCGGATTGTAAGGAGGGTTGTATGGTGGATTATAAGGAGGAGGTGTAACTGAAGTTCCTGATACTACTACAGGAAGTGATTCTCCATTTGCACTTGATCCTCTTCCATCATATACTTTAACATAACACTTTACTGTATCACCTGAGTTTGTTTTTGCCCATTCGAGCATATCAGATGCTACATCACTTGAACCCATAACATTTTTAACAGCCTGTCTAATGAAAAGGCCGTTTCTTCTCCATTCGAAGATAACATAGTCAAGATTATCATCCGCATCAGTTACTAGAACTGAACACGTCAAATCTTGATGAGGGTTGGGTTGTCTTGGGGTGATCTCCACGTAGGATAATGAGGGTATAGAATTAGTGGGTGTGTTTCCCACGTGGATAGCATGAGTTGTGTAGTCGTACGCTCTACTAAAGTCGTAGACTCTCACTTCACAGACGACATGATCACTTGCATCAGTAAATGATGCTGAAAGTGTGTCGCTTTCTGTGTCTAAATCGCCATAAACAAGGCGAGTGTTTTCTCTAACAAGTTCACTATTTACATACCATTTGAAATCAACATAATCTAAATTACCGTCAGCATCAGATACCTGAGCATTACATATTAGATCATTATACTTTGTTGGATTGCTTGGATCGATGCTAACAGAATCAACATTTGGTACAGTGTTAGTAATAACTGACTGACCATTTGCAGCAGCCAATAAAAAGGCCACTAAAAGCGTCAAACCTATAATTCCAATATCAGTAAACATTCCTTTCATCATGAATCACCCCTTTTCTTTTCCGCATATTTTTTCTTAAGAACATTAAATTGTTTTATCGCTTCTGTGTTTTTTCCTTTATCAACAAGATCAAACGATTTCTGCATTTTCAAAAGAGTATCATTATCGTATATGTTAACAAGAGCATCACACATATCTTCAGTACAATTCGGAGTTTTGCCTCCGTTATTTTCCATGATATCATCAATTATAAGACTCATTCCAAGTGAAACATTAGTTAAACCATTTTGACCCAAACTTTCAATATAATTTCGTATAAGACTATTATACTCTTCACATTTTCCACAATATCCGTTTTCTTTAACAAAAGAATTGTTCATGCAAATTCACCATTTATTCTGAGTCCTCTCCTAAAATAGCAGCTCTTTCAAATTCGAATTCCATATAAGCATCTTTAACATTTTTTGGTAAAATGTCCAATTGATTATCATTTGTTGGACCATTACAATAATGAACACCTATTCCTATGTTACAGGAATCTGGTTGACTTCCAGGAGTACATGTTTTTTCACAATATTTTTTCATTTCTTTTAACATTTCTTTCTCAGTTTTAACTGACTCTCTTGTAAGCTCTTTTAATTTACCTTCGAAAACACTTACACAAACTTTATCGCCTTCTTCAAAATTTAATCTATCTGAAGAATATGTTTCTGCAAATTCTTTTCCATTGTATTTAAACCAGACATCTGCTCCGCTACCATCACGATATTTATCTATTCTGACAACATCAGCAAATATGTTCTCACATACATTACTCATAATCTCACCAACCTTTAATTCTTCTCCGAAAGTAACCAGTGCATCAAACGCACTTCAACTTCGTCAAAATTATTTAGCATTTCCAAGGGATTCATAACAATCAAATCCAACCCGATTTTTTTGTTTATTTTCCATGTTTTGTATGTTTTTACTATTTCTTAGTGATGATTACTTGTAGATAAACTTTATAAAGGTTTCGTATGGCATTTCGAGGCTAAAAATGGTCGCAGCATTTCGATTAACTACGTGAATTAAATTGGTAAATTCTTACACAAATTAATTAATACAAATACTATATTATTCCCATGACAAAAATATACACCCACAGAGGGTTTAAGATAACAAGAAGTCACAAGAAGAAGGACAAATACAATACGAAAAAGCCCCCTGTGAGAAAAGGTCAGATAGTTGATATCTACATAAATGATCTCAGCGACAAGGGTGACGGTGTTGGCAAAATTGAAAAGTTCACCATCTTCGTACCAAGAGCACAACCTGGTGAATTTGTTAGAGTTGAAATAACAGAGGTTATGAAAAGTTGTGCTGTCGGCAAAAGAGTTAAGCAAAAGCCTGTTCTAACAAAGAAGTTGAAACTGGATAAGAAATGATTGGAAAAGAATGTTTTTTTAACATTTTAAAATAATTAATCGATATGAATCTGAAGATTGTTTATTGTAAACATGTATTATCATTACCTGAGATACGTGGTATTATGAGCACAATCGATTCTGGCGTATTTTATACAACAAAAGAATTGGGAAAAATGCAGGCTGAGGCACGTAAAAAATTTAATAGGCCAATTGAATACACGAACAAAGAAATAGACAAATTCAAAGCCGAGGTTAACGATTAAAAACAATTCTAAGAAAACACCGTGTTTAAAAAATTTTATACTAATTTATCTGAATGGAGAACATTCAGAATTATAGATTCAGAAAAGAAGGTTCTCATTTATACGTTCCAGACAATGTCTCTGAAGACATGGCACTCGATCTGACTACTCACCTTGGTGTCGGTGCACATCCAGACGATAATGAAATAATGGCCTTCAATGGAATTAAATCTTGTCATCATAGGGGCGATCTTAATTATCTTGCTGTAACAGTCACACCCGGTGCAGGGGGACCCGTAAACGGAAGATACAAAGATAGACCTCATGAGGAAATAGCTAAGATAAGATTAGAGGAGCAGAAAGAAGCAAGCAGAATCGGAAAATATTCGGGTCTGGTATATCTAAATTACAGCAGCGATGAAGTTAAAAATGCTGGATTAAGTGTAAATGTCGTGTCAGACCTTGAAGAAGTATTTAATTTATGCAAACCATTTATTGTCTACACACACACGCTGACCGACAGGCATCCTACACATGTCGCCGTGGCACTGAGAACCATAGAATCACTTAGAAGGATTCATAAAGAAAATATGCCTGGTTATTTACTGGGATGTGAAGTGTGGGAAGACTTGGACTGGTTACCGGACGAATACAAAAAAAATCTTGGTGTTTCAGATGGAGATCATTTGAATGAAAAACTATTGTCCGTATTCAAATCGCAAATGGATGGAGGTAAACCGTATCATATTGCAACAACCGGTAGGAGAAAATCAAATGCAATTTTTCACAGAGAACAGTCAGGTAAATCTTCTTACACATCAAAAGATGGAAATATAATCACAGGTATAACATTTTCCATTGACATGACACCTTTAATAAAAGATATTGATTTGAATCCCAAAGATTTCATTGATCAAGTGATTGGTACTTTTAGGGAGAATAAGTTAAAAATGATAGAAAAATTATCTTAGAGCATCATTCCAGTTCTATTCCTGGCTTGCCAGGACCAGCTTTCTGTGCTTTGCCACTCTTTGAATCTTCTGCTTCTATTACTTCGATTTTACAGTTGAATTCCTTGCTTAGGAAGTCGCTTATTTCTGAAAGTGATTTGTATTCGCTCACTTGGTCAAGAACCACGCTTGGAAGTTTTGAAGGATCTTTAACAATGTAAGGAACGAGTTTTGATATCTCAATTCCATGCTTCTTGTCCATAACTTTCTTCATTATTGCCCCAATGTCCCTTGTCTTTTCAATCTCTTCCTTTAACTTCTTGAAAAACGGGTATTTCCATTTTGGAGAAACATATATTCTTACAATTTTTGGCTTGAATGTGACAAGTTTAATAACGCTTCTTATGTCCTCTGCAATTTTATCAGAAAGTTCTTCATAAGCTAAGAATTTCTCGTCTATTAATTTTTTATCATACTTTGGCCAGTCAGCTTCTGAAACAAATCCTTTGCCACCGAACTTTGCCCAAAGTTCCTCAGCCATGTGAGGAACAACAGGTGTAAGCATTTTGATGTATTTTTCAGCAACCATGTAATACGCTGCCCTGACTTCATCATCTGATGCAACTCTCTTTAGTTTCTTGACAGCAGAAGGTATTGCATGTATCACTAAATTACCATATTCTCTTAATTTCATTTCGTCAAGTGCTTCGCTGGATTCCTTTAGCGAGTTCTCAAATTTAGATATGAAAGCATTGCCTGCAGA
>DAOWAL010000131.1 GCA_030634615.1 Candidatus Aenigmatarchaeota archaeon
AAACCGAATGAATAAACACAAGATGTTTCTCTATCAGTTAAAACATTCAAAAGCACTAAATCTTCTTCAACAATGGAATTGTCCAAAGGTTCTAAAATTGTGACGATCGGTGGGGAAGGTGGACATTCACCACAATCTGCTGGACAAGATGAACAATCTTCAGGAGGAAGACATATTTGATCACCACAGTAATTTTCAGTGCCAATTAAAAGGTGAAGTTCTGTCGTTGCCCCTTCAGAAAAAACCGCTTCTCCTGCTTTTACATTTCCAACATAAAATTCTACTGTTTGCCCTACATACTGTGGATGCATAGAAACTATGAAAGCTGGGTACTCATATCCATATTTACCATCCTGTGTAAGACCACTTTCAACATCATTATCATTGAATTTGGCAATCACTAATACACCGTCTGGTGCGGGTACGCTATTTATTGTTACATCACCGTAAAATTGGTGTGGGACATCTGAAAGGTCAGCAACTACAATTGTAGCGCTCAGTATAAACAAAAATACAACTAAACATGAAATTGTCGAATGTTTCATTCTGTTGAGAACTTGTGAAGAAGATTTAAATTACTTATTCGTGGGAAATTTAATTGAGAACATGCTGGCACAATAAGGGTTTTTATTACATGTTATTTAATTTTGTTTATGAAAACATGCGAGGAACTGGAAAAAGAAATGGATTATGTTAGAAAAATTTTGACGGAGACAACAAACACGGGTGATGACTTATTTAGTTTTCTAGAACATGACAGGGAAATACAAATGGTTGCGTTTTTGGGTAACACCATAGTTTATAAAAGCGACCTTCTTCAAGAATTCATTACATTTGAAAAAACCGAGACGCAAAGCGATAAATCTTCTTACCATTTCAACGTGAAATTTGTTGGTTTTGAAGAAGCTACACGTGAGAAAATATTGGAAACAAATCTAAAAAAATCAGAGACTATACCAGAGTTGGAAAGACTCGGAGCCAGCCGTCTGGGAGGAGTCCTACCTGATGGTTCTGTAATATACGAACATGAGCGTTTGGGGAATATGATGTTATATTTTGATATGGAAGGAATTCCACCAGGATCACATCAGGAACGGATTAGATTCCAGAAAACCGAGTTTTACTGATATAAATATTTTAAAGGCCCGCTACAATTAACCCTTAATGAACAAGACTGTTTTTGTTGTTATAGGCTCTGATATAGATGGGCTTACTATATGGAAGGAAGTTCGAATGGAAAACACGAAAAGCACTTGAGGTTATGTTGGACAAATAAGACTTTTTATAATTCCACAACAAAATCTGAAACAATGATTATCAGTTCAAATATTTTTTACTCCATAAAATCTTTGGGTAGATTGAGGAAATTGGGATTTAAGTATAAAGAGTACTGGAATGGTATGATATTGGAAGTACCGTGCAGTATTTATACAAATGAAAATAATCATCCAGGAACAGCAATATTTAAGAAAAGTAGATACACTGGTAATTTGCTTTTTCTATACATCGATTTGTCATGAGGAAAAAAGATATTTAAAAGCCATGGGCTACAATTAAGCCTTAATGAACAAGACTGACTTTGTTGTTATAGGTTCGGGTATAGCTGGTCTTAACTTTGCTCTGCAGGCAAGCAAAGTTGGTAAGGTATGTCTGATAACCAAAAGAGAGCTGGCAGAATCAAACACAAATTTTGCCCAGGGCGGCATTGCAGCTGTCATTTCCAAAATGGATTCTTTTGATCTACACGTTAAAGATACGTTATCTGCAGGTGATGGTCTTTGCAACAGAGAAGCTGTTGAACTCATGGTAAAAAATTCACCAGAGGAAATAGAAAGACTTATTTCCTGCGGTGTAGGTTTTGATTCGGACGAAGGTGGATTAGAGCTTGGAAAAGAGGGCGGTCACTCCAAAAACAGAATAGTACACAGGGGAGACAAAACCGGGATGGTTGTTGAAAAATCATTATCAGAACTGGTCAAGGAAGATGGTAACATTGATGTTTTTGAAAAACACATGGCACTTGATCTGATAATCAAAGACAGCAAGTGCATAGGGGTCAGGGTATTTGACGAGGAAAGCTCTAATGTTGTTGATTTCTTTGCTAAAGCTGTTACAATTGCAACAGGTGGTATAGGCGAGATATTCGAAAACACGTCAAACCCTGAAATTGCAACCGGTGACGGCATTGCAATGACTTATCGTGCAGGCTGCGAAATTGAGGACATTGAATTTGTGCAATTCCACCCAACAGCAATGAGAATGAAAAACGGTCCGTTCTTTTTGATTTCAGAAGCTGTCAGAGGAGAAGGCGCAAAACTATTGACTGACAGGGGTGAACGTTTTACAGATGAACTTAAAACAAGGGATATAGTTGCAAGAGTAATACTTGATGAAACGAAAAATGGCAAAGTGTATATTGATATAACACACAAAGATCCTGAATTTCTGAAGAAAAGGTTTCCTAAGATTTATGATACGTGCAAAGAAAACGGAATTGACATAACTAAAGACAGGATTCCGGTGGAACCGGCCGCACACTACTCATGCGGCGGTGTCAAGACAGATGTTTACGGAAGAACAAACATAAAAGGACTTTTTGCGTTCGGAGAGGTTGCGTGCACAGGAGTTCACGGTGCGAACAGACTTGCTTCTAATTCGTTACTGGAGTCGCTTGTTTTTTCATCTCAGACCCTTAGCGCAGTAACTGAATATGCAAAGGACAAAGAAATTGAAACAGTTGAACTTGAGAAAATTGAAGTAAACGGCGCAGATCCCAGAATGCTTAGAGATGATCTCAAAAGTCTTATGTGGAACAACTGCGGAATGATAAGAACTAAAGAAGGAATGGAAAAGGCACTGAAACAAATTGAAAACATAGAATATGAACTTGGAAAGATTTCCAATGATAAAATAAATCCAAAGATAGTTGAACTGGAAAACATGATTGATGTTTCAAAATTGATTGTGAGCGCCGCTCTTAGAAGGGAAGAATCAAGAGGCACCCATTTCAGAAGTGATTTCCCTGCTA
>DAOWAL010000111.1 GCA_030634615.1 Candidatus Aenigmatarchaeota archaeon
ATCAATGAGAGAGGAGCTAACCACAAATCAAATAGCAGCTAAATATATTTCACGCTGAAAGGGAGACTGCTGATCACATAATTCAGTGATTAGTTTTTGGAATAAATGAAACAATTGTTTGGATATTTTGCCAATATCGCAACTGTCTGTGAATAAGGATAGATGTTTGATAGCAGATATCACAACTTCTGATAACCTTGCATAAGCCGTTGCAATGGGAGCGCAGCGGATTTGCAATCCGACTTAATGCAAATGTTAGCTCTTTTTAGACATCAATTCTATTGCAAGCCTTGTAATTGACTGCCTTGCCCTGATCCTTGACAGGACTATTTTTTTTACCTGTTCTGATATTTGTTTTTGAACACTTTTTGACTTTGGAATAGGAAAAAACACTTCTGTCAAACGTTTGCCAATAGTATCAATAACGTCACGAGTGAACTGTTTTGTCCTTATCTGACGCTTTACAATATACGAGTTTAACAAACCCAATAGCAGCCAAGGACTTATCACGGAATTATCTAAAACCCTAATCTTATACAAGCCACCGCAATAAAGTATTTTGGAATCATTTTCAGTGATAATACATGATGTGCCTACCAGATAGGTTCCATCTCGCACAAGCAAAATGTCACCAACTTGAACATCTTGTGATGCAGCATATTCGTTATATATTTTTTCAGAAACCCCCTGTTTGGGGTCATGCTTAATTTCCCAGTTTGAAAAATCACTCGTCCTAATAAATGGTATGGATCCGGTACCATAAACCATTTTTCCAATTTCATCACCCGTTGCGCACTGCAGAATACCACTTTCCACCAATTCTCCTATTGAAACGCAGGTACAAGTTTTTCCCAAATTATTAAGTTCTTCCGTAATTTCGGGATCATAATATTTTGGCAGGTAAATTCGTTCATTTATCTTCACTGAAGATTGCCAAAATGTTTCAAAGTGCCCAAACTCTGCTGTAACTGCCTCTTGTTTCAGTTCTGAAAGAACATCTTCCCAGTTTTTTGAAAGATAGTTTGTTATAGGGACAACAGTATTTGTTGAAAGAACTTCCTCCATTAAAACAGGGGATTGCTTGATAAACGCTTTTCCTTGATCTCTATTATGTAGCAAAGTCTGTGTTTGATTGGCTATCAGTTGCCTCTTCTTGGTGTTCTTGGGAATAGGTATTGTAAATTGCAAATACCGATTACCAATTGTATCAATAGTATCAGCAGTAAATTGAACACTGCGTATCTGACGCTGAACAATATCGGTATTTAATGCAAGGAAAAGAAGATAGGGGTCAATTTGTTCTTTATCGTTAACTCGAATTTTTAATATATGAGATTGATACAATATTTTTTTGTCTAATGCCGTGATGATGCAATTGGTTCCAATTAGGTAAGTCCCATCTCGCACAAGCAAAATGTCACCAACTTGAACATCTTGTGATGCAGCATATTCGTTATATATTTTTTCAGAAACCCCCTGTTTGGGTGCAGATTTGATTTCCCAGTTTGAAATATCTGAAGTTCTTACGAACGGTATATCCCCCGTGCCATACGCAAGCTTTCCGATCTCATGTCCTGTCCCGAAAGAAATTACCTCATCGTCAACCAACTGCTGTACGCTGAGTAAATCATGCGTGCCTTTCATTGACTGAAGCTCATCAGTTATGGATGGGTCATAATACTTCGGAATATAAATTCGACCTATAATATTTTTTTTATTATGCCAGTAATGTATCATCTCTTTACGGGTCCTTCATGGTAAAGAGAGGCTACATTCGGAATATCGTCAAGAAGAACATCTTTTCCAGTTGCATCCTTTCTTACTGTAGGATTACCCCTGCTGTCATGCCCGCACCATTTTACATCTGCCATAAAAATCAGGTGGTTTTCTTTGGGTGGTTCTGAAACCTTTTCGCAAATTACTATACAACACTTAGCGTGTGTATGCGGTTGAAACAAATCTTCAGGCATCGTAACAATGGCTAATATTTTTGTTTTTCTTTGGAAATAATCCACAATATATCGATACTTTGGCATCCCAAATATACTCTCAAGCAGGACAATTCCAAGTTTGCCACCATCTTTAAGCAGGTTTAGGCAGCGTTCAATAAACAAAAGTTGAGGTGTTTGGTTATCTTGAAGGCTATCTTTGCTAAAAGTATCCATTTTACTGTCGTAGGTCCACTTATGGCCAAGGTCATAACGTTTCAGAATATCTTCCGAATCAATAGCTAGTTTTTTACCGAATGGGGGATTCGTTATTACAATGTCGAATTCATTAAATTGGACGTGGTTCCGGGTAGAACTATGCCAATTAGAGGGCGCTTCAAGGCTGTTCTCACAGAATACCCCACCCCTTCCGTCACCTAGAATTGCCATGTAAGCCTTTGCTACTTTGCTTAGGAACGAGTCTTTATCAATCCCTCGGAAGTTTTTAATCGCAACCTTCTGTTTCTCTGCTTCAATCTCATGTTTCGGCCACCCTAAGCCATCACCCTTTTCCTGTATCTTAACCCATACGTGTCGCAATGCCTCAACAAGAAAGCCTCCGCTACCACAAGCGGGGTCAATGATTTTCTGGTCTGGCGTAGGATCAACCATGTCAATAATCATCTTTACAACATTTCGGGGAGTGAAGAACTGTCCTTGACCACCTTTAAGCGATGGGCCTATAAAAACTTCAAACGCAGCACCAACAGCATCCCTCGAACTTTCTTGAAGGGAATACAATTGAAGTTCACCAACAACATATGCAAGTGACCGTTCATCTAAAACAATGGAGTCATCCACATCAATAACATCGTCATATTGTGCCTTGACCTTTTTGAACAAATCGACAATACGCTTTTTTACCTCTTTGTCTTTTTCACCGGTTCCGGCCCGAAAGGTTACAATGTCATTTTTTTTTGTAAATCTTTCGTCATAGATTTTACAAAAGATAAGATTGATTAGTTGCTGTGCAAATACTTCATCACGGGTGATACCTACTGCATTTGCAGCCAGATAGTTTCGAATAGTTTTGAAAACAGATTTTAGGTTGGTTGCAGGTCGAAGGTCTTTTTTTCTGAATTTACCTATATCTTCAACACGTTCCCTATACCGTGGAATGTTGGGAAGTTCGGAAAACTCTATCTTTCCATCATGTTCATGCTTATGAAGGAACAAACGTTGCGCACCATTAAACCAAACACCCACCCGAGATTTTGAGAACCTTAAGTAGTCTTGAAGTTGGGTTTTTCCGTCTTTCCTACTCTTCTTCTTGCATTCGACAATAATTTGAATGTTATCGTCAGAGTGGCTTTTGCCTGAAAAAACTGCAATATCAACGGGATATTCTTTCTTTGTATCAGAAGGTCTTGCTTTTACTCTCCATTGAGGACGGGTTTGTATTAATTCTTTTGGATAGCCATAGTCATCGACGAGCATTCTTGAGAAGACTTGAACGGCTTCAATTTCCTCGGGCGTGGAACGAACAGCCGTGCCGCTGATAAAGTCTTCGATATAACCTTCTTTTAGTTCCATTTATTTCTCGTTTCTCTGAGGGTTCATTGTACAGCTAACCGATAAAGTCACCGGCTTGCCCGTCAGACGTTTTGAAGTTCAGATACCTTGCCACAAATCACCAAAATATTGCCATGTGCTGCAAATATCCAAACTGATCACTTACTTTTTAAAATTAACTTTAAATGCTTGTTTTGTCAATTGGAATAGCAATTGATACTGCTAAATGTCATCTTCTCGATCCTGGCGGTCTCTCTCAGAATCCATCTCTTTTTCAAGTTTTCTACGCTTTCTTTCCTCCAAACCTACCTCATA
>DAOWAL010000011.1 GCA_030634615.1 Candidatus Aenigmatarchaeota archaeon
ATAACCATTGCGATAGTAATTTTCATTTCGCATTACGTTTACACGCAGGGCGGAGATAGCGGAATATATGAAAATATAGTCGCAGATCAAATACACCAGGTAGAAAAAAGCGTTGAAACTGACTTTGGAAAGGCGATGGTAACATCTGGTAAAAGGGCACTGATATCAGGCGATGATTACGTTGTAATGAATGGACAACCAATGGTCGATGCAATCAGTGGATTAAAGGAACTCATGGAACATGGAACCGTTGAAGGTAATCTCAGTATGCTAATGGTGAACAATACACTTCTAAACTGGACAAACAAAATAATTTCTGTTCCAACAAATTTTAATGTTAATATAACATTTGAAAATCTTGATGTCACAGAATACGATGCATTCAACCTAAGAGCGTCTTCTACACTAAATGTATCTGTTTCAGATGAACTGGGTATAGGAAGGGTTGATAGAAAGAACATATACTATGAAAAATTAATTCCAATTGAAGGTGCCGAAGATCCTATTTTTACACTAAAAACTAATGGTGTTGTCACAAGGAGTGTTAAATTGTCTCCATATAATTACCGGGCTAAAAAACTTGTTTCAGGGGGTTCTAACTCAAGTGGTTCATGTTCAGGTAATGTTACATTGAACAGATCAGATTGCACGTCAAAAATACTTGTATCAGAAAACGTGACTGGATTAAGCTTAGGGTGCTTTTCTGGGTTTATAATAGAAGATTCTACTAACCTGAGTACAGATTCCGATTGTTATGTTACAGGAAATTCATCTGCAGTTGAAATCATATCACAAACAATAGCAAATACTGGATATGAAAATGTTTACATAGATGACACAACATCTGATGTGTGGCATCTTCCAATACGTAGAGAAATAGACAACAAATATTATTTTTCCGGCCTCGGACCAAATTTCATTAAACGACTTGAAGGAGATATTAGCCCATCTGCAAATGGATTAGAAACATTTGTAAATCTTCCGGAATTCCAAAGTCATGAAATACCGATAAAGGCAGACGTCATTTCTGTAGCTTATATATATTTCGGAAACCAAGATTATATTGGGTATCCAATAAGAGGCATTCAAAGTTGGTTCCGTCTGAACAGAACATTCTCAGACAGATACGGTCTAACAGAATTATGCAATGGGTGTTAGCATGGCAAACGAAAATTTGACATTGGGAAAGGGGGGAAAGAATAAGATTGAGAAGAAAAAAGAAACGAAAAAATCTAAAAAGAAAAACGCAAAGAAAACCATTGTTAAGAAAGACAAAATCACTTCACCTAAAAAAGTAAAACTTCATATAGAAACCAATATTGATAGGCTATATGAAATTGTCAGAGATAAAGGATCAATAAAACTCGAAGATGTTGCAAAAAAACTTAAGATTGATGAAGAAAATATTGAAGATTGGGCAAGGATTTTAGAGGAACATAATCTTGTTATATTGCATTATCCACCAATCGGTGACCCGACAATCATACTTAAAAAATTCAAAGCTGATACAAAAAATGTTATCAAAAGTGGACCAAAAAGGAAATTGAAATTCAATAAAAAAGCTTTCTTCATAAACATTGCAATAATTATTGGGTTTGTCGCAGTTGTCGGATTCCTTACTATGAGAGGGATGACAATAAGAATATCAATGAGCCAACTTTATTTAGGTGGAATAGCACTAATTATAATTATAGTAATTGTTTTAGGAATAGTATTTAGAAAAAGGTGGAGTGTATGGTTAAAAAAACGTCCAAAACCAAAGGTGATGGCCCCAGTAAAGAAATCAGAGCCGAAAAAATTGAAACAAAAAACTTGAAAGTTTTGGAAGAGTATATAATAGAAGATAATGATGTAAGTGCAAGTATAAAAATATGTAACGATCCAGACGAATACATTCCAATTTATGATATCAGCTACCCTAAAATAGAAGAGGCAACAAGGGCTATACTTGATTCTATTCGTGAAAAAATAGTAACAGAACTTGCATTCAATACCAATGATATTCTAAATCCAAATGAAAGTTCTGAAGTTAGGGAAAATTTCACAGAAAAAGCAGTAAAACTTCTTTCCGAAGAATTGCCAAATCTAAACAAAAATGATGTAAAAATATTGATTGGAATTCTTGCTCAGGAATCACTTGGCCTCGGACCGATAGAATTTATGTTAAAAGATTCTAGTCTTGAAGAAATAGTCATAAACAGTGCAAATGAACCCATATGGGTATATAGCAGGAAATATGGATGGTTAAAAAGCAGTATAAAACTCATTGACGAAGCAAAAATCTACAACTATTCAGCACAGATAGGGAGACGCGTTGGAACGCAGATAACAAATCTTAGCCCACTCATGGATGCATACCTAACAACAGGCGACAGGGCAAATGCTACACTCTTCCCAATCTCATCAAATGGTAATACATTGACTATACGAAAATTTGCAAGAAAACCATGGACAATAACAGATTTCATATTAATGAACACAATATCACCTGAAGTTGCGGCATTTCTGTGGCTCGCGATACAATTTGAAATGAACATAGTATGTGCTGGCGGAACAGCATCTGGTAAAACATCATTCTTAAATGTATTGACAATGTTCATGCCACCAACACAAAGGATTCTGTCAATAGAAGACACAAGAGAAATACAACTTCCACATTTCCTTCACTGGGTACCGCTTACAACAAGACCACCAAACATAGAAGGAAAGGGTGAAGTAAGCATGCTGGACCTCATGATAAATGCTCTTAGGATGAGACCAGATAAGATGATTGTGGGCGAGATAAGAAGATCAAAGGAAGCCGAAGTACTGTTTGAAGCCATAAACACAGGTCACTCTGTATACTCAACACTTCACGCAAACACTGCGGAAGAAACTCTGAAAAGGCTCATCAATCCACCAATAAATATACCTATTTCACTTCTCACATCTCTGCATTTAATAGCGGTAATGCACAGGGATAGAAGAAAAAGGACAAGAAGGGTACTCGAGATAACAGAATTAATACCATCAGGTGGATTAGACGACATGAAAATTGAACTAAATAATATTTTCAGGTGGGTACCGTCAAAGGACAAAATAATCGAATGGGGCAAATCTAACAGGGTAATGAATGAAATAAAGTTATTCTCAGGAATGGAGGACAAAGACATTCAAAAGAGTCTTGACGAAAAGAAACAAATTCTTGTCTGGATGGCAAAAAGGAATATGAACGATATAGATAAAGTTGGTAGAGTAATATCCGATTATTATAAAGACCCTGAAAGGATTTTAAAATTAGTTAGAAGATAAATTAAAATCTCTGGTTTTTCTCAAACTTAGGTACAAATATTCTGTATTTATCTTTATCATCTAGTTCTTCCATTATTCTTCTTATTATCATTTTTTCAGGATCAGGTAGCATTGTAACTCTTTTTTTGAGATCTTCAAAGCCTTCAAAAGGTTTTTCTTTCCTTTCAGAAAGTATTGCCCACAAGTGTCTTTTACCAATACCTGGCAATAGCTCTAATTGATGTAATCGTGTTGTTATGGGGCCTGCCCTGTTGAAAAAATCCAGGAATTTTTTAGGAGTTTTCCCTACCACATCTTCAATTATGTCAATAAGTTCATCTTTTGCAGCACTTGTCAAATCCTTCATGTCAATTCTTCTTTTTATGAATTTTACTTCATCTCTTTTTCCGTCACCTATGTAAACATGCTGACCGACCTTGAGATGTACACCGTCTCTGACTATTACTTCAAGTAATGAAAAGTATTCGATCCCGATTACCTGAGATACAGGTTGGGACACACGCATACCATAATAACCATGCGGAAGATAGTCTAAAACTATTCCATTCTCATCTTTTTTAAGTGGCTTTTTCATACTAACCAACCTTGTTTATATTAAAGAAACCGTATTTATAAACAGCTATTTGTTGTCCTTTACTATTTTCACAATCTTTTTGCTGTCGTCTTCTGATAACACTATTCTGTCATTCGAAAACAGTGTTCTCAGTTCATCAAGATTTTCCGGCAAGAAATTCAGAATACCTACAATGTGCCTTTCTTTAAGATTCTCCATTGTACCAAGTTCCTCAATTATTTTCTTTGATTTGGTTTCCGGAAGTTTACAGAATTTCCTTAGGTGGTCAAGAGCGTTTTTCTGTTCATAAACAAGTTCTTTGTTTTTTTCCTTGTCAGATAGAATCTTTTTGGCCTCTGACCAACTTATAACTTTCTCATTTTTAATATCCATACAACCACCTACTTTTTCAAGACCAAATGTTCTGGTCTTGATATAATTTCTTTTTTGCTGTTGCCTATTGCAACTTCAAGTATGTACGCATCTCCTCTTTTGCCTTTGACAATACCAATTTTACCCTTGAATTTTGGGAATGGCATACCATTGTGAGAAGACGGATTAAGCTTTATTACAACTTTATCATCTATTTTGAATTCTGTAATGTAAGGAGTAACCTTAAACTTATGTTTAACACCAGCTTTCAATTTCCTTCTTGTTCCTCTTCTGAGACCGCTACTTGATCTTACCATATTATCATTCCTCTAGACCTATAAGGTCAAATTCTTTTATTTTTGCACGATTTCCCAACACTTTTCCAAGCGAAGGAACTGTTCGTCCAAAATCACCGGAAATTAGTTCATTTACGAACATCCCGGATTCTGTTGTTATTTCGAATCGGTACCTTATATTATTAATCCTTTTCCATTTTATGCTTTTAACCTTTTTATTCTTTGCCCTTTCCGTTTTTGAAGATAAAAGTCTGCTCGGAGTTCGTTGTTTTACATTTCCTACTAATTTCTTTACATTTTCAGGAGATTTTAAAGGCTCTTCGAAATCCACAACTATGCTGTAAACTTTGTAAGGCATTTTAGACTTAAGAACTGCAATTTCACCTTTTTTTGTAATTCTGAGATTATTCACCTTGACTTTTGCACCTTTATTTATTTGTTTTTTGATTTCCACAAGATCCAGTTTTCTTTTGATTGGTCCCTTAAGTTCAAGAACAAATGGCCTCCATACAAGACATCTGGCATCCTTGTCCTCTCTACCAAGGGCGTGAAGAGTGTGTTCTTTTGCTTTTGTTTTTGCAATAAATGGTTTTGCTATTATATCTTGAACAGCCTTACCATGTCGTTTTGAGCTGGTCTGAGGCAAGCCGCGCACGTATTTTTTGTATTCACCGTGCACAAAAATTGAATTTGGGAATATCTCAAGTTTTTTGGTTGACATATCGAATATTATGAGCACATCTGGTCTGTTATGTTCAACTTTTTTACCTTTTTTACTGAGTACAATTTTTGTAATTTCTCTTCCCATCTCGGTTTTTATTGATTCCGAATATTTCATGCCAACGTTTTCCCATAGTGTTTCTTCGTTTATCACAAGCGGATCGTTCATTTTTATTCCGACTAAAAAAGTCTCAAAATCTATTTTTTTCACAGAATCCAAAACGTCTTTTGAAATTTTAGGCAAATCTGAAAATACGTTAAGGCACACTGCACATTTCTGATTCTCACTGTCTTTAAAATTGGACTCATCCGCTTCTGTTTTATTTGATTGGTGGGCAATTGTCACAAATTCTCTGATTATTTTACCTTTTTCTTCATTTGTTTTATCAGAAACAAGCTTAGCGAATTGTCTTCCAAGGCAATGGTCACATATATACCCCGTTTCAAGAATCTTTGCAGCTGTGTCAAATAACATAATAGATTTATCTCTACACTATTTTTAAATTAAATATATTGACCGCGTTTTTTTCTGCACTATGTAACACGTCTTCTGTTTGGATGTTCTTTATTTTTGCTATCTTTGCTGCGGATATTCTTATGTTCCATGGATAGTTTCTTGTATCTTTGTCTTTTTCAGGAGAAAGGAAAGGGGAATCTGTTTCTAAAAGCATTTGTTCCAGTGGAACGTCTTTTGCAACCTTTCTTATGTTTTTAGAAAAAAGTACCATGGTAGATAATGAAATGTAAAACCCCTCTGAAATTATTTCATTTGCTAAGGCACGCTTTCCGGAAAAACAGTGAAAAACAACAGGAATGTCGAGTCCTTTAACCATTTCAAAACATTCCCTCTCAGCATCCCATGAATGGATCACAAGTGGTTTTTTTATTTGTTTTGCAAGATCGATAAATTGATAAAATACCTCTTTTTGTTTCTTATGCTTCTCAGGGTTTTTTTCCCAGTGATAGTCAAGTCCAACTTCACCTACAGCAACTATTTTATCCGCGTTTTTGCGTATGAGTTCCATTATCTTTTCTGGATCGACTCCACCCTCGATTGGATGAAAACCAAGTGACGGGAAAAGAAATCCAGGATATCTTTTGCACAATTCAAGAGCTTTAACACCCTCATCGTATCTAGCACTTCCGACAATTACAGCAGAAAGTTCTTTTTTGCATCTTGCTATGATATCGTCAATATCCTTGTCATAGTCCTTCCAGCACATGTGAGCATGTATGTCTATCATTTTACTCACCAATAGAAAAATATTCAAGAGCTTCTTTTATAGTTTCAACTTCCACTATTTCCAAACCAGTTTCCTCTGCAATATCAATTTTTTGAGGGACTTTTTCTGTTGTACATATCTGCGATGAACCGATATCTTCACAATATCTATTTGTCTTATATGTTATTTCCTCGGATTGCATAAGAGGTACGAGAAGTATTTTTCCGCCAATGTCTTTTGCAGCAATTGCTTTTGGAAGTATTTGACTAACTGGTCCAATAGTACCATCATGGTTAACAGCACCACTTATCATAATTTTTGGATCGAGTTTTTTGTCTGTCAATGCTGCAATTGTAGCAATGGCAAGTGCTGCTCCGGCTGATGGTCCCTCAACAGAAGTTGCATTGGTTTCTATTGTGTATATTATATCGTATTTAGAAGTGTCAATTCCTGTTATATCTGATGCAACCTTACTTGAAGTACGTATTGAATTTTGGGTATCAGTCCAGAAAAGAAGTTTGTCTATATTTGCCAAAATTCTTCCATTACCGGGAATTACCTGAACTGTGAGAACAGTTGTAATTCCATTCTCTTCTTCATCAACTGCCGGGATTGTTATCGATGCATAAGATGCGTTTGGATGTGATATGTTTATGGCACCATATGGAATATATGTTATGACACTTGATGCTCGTGTTTCGTTCTGATATATCACAGTTGTTTCATTAAAACTACCTAAAAAGTACCCGGCAACAAATGAAATAACTATGAAAATTAAAGCGCTCGCTATACCTATTTTTCTCTTGTTTCTCTCATGCGGTTTACGATATTTGTACACAGAAACACCCTCTATTAATTTAAATATACAGTTTAGGATTATTAAGTGCAGGAAGCCTCCATTCACGGGGTTAGGCCTACCGTACCTTCGGGTGGCAAATGGTCTTCATGGTCGATTGTAGTTTACGGGTGGCTTTACGTTTGGCTGTAAGCCTAATTTGCCAACTGCGAAGCCTTGTCCTGCAGGATTGTTTACGTGGCGAACCGGGTCAGGGTCGGAAGACAGCATCCCTAAACTATGTTAATAATGCTTGCAGGATAGCAGGGTGGAGAAGGTGAATTGGATAACTCGCAGTTTTTCGTATTGTCTACCGTTAACATGCTTCCTGCACTTCTTATAATTATTATATTTTATATGCGAAGTTGACAATATTTTATTATGCCATCTTTTTACAGAAAACTATCCACGCTCCTTTTTGGGAGAATTGTTGATGAGTCGTTAGAATCTTTCAAACCACTTGAACCGCATTTGAGAAATTCTAATATGAAAATATTGCTAAAGACATGGGTCAGCATGATTTTTTTTAACACAGTAATGTCATTTATTGTCTCATTCGTTTCAATATATGTAATATTTTCATTTTTCATAGAAGTTGAATTCTACATATACATTTTCAGTGTCATTTTCATGCCCATCTTTGTTTCGTCCATAGTTTTCATAGTGATGTATCTTTATCCTGTGCAAAGAGAGAATTCAAGACAAAAGTCGATTGAAAACAATCTTCCCTTTGCGATGACACACATGGCAGCAATTGCTTCTTCAGGCATACCAACAGAATTCATGTTTGAACTACTTACAGGTTTTAAGGAATATGGAGAGATATCCGAAGATTCAAAACTTATAATGAGAAACATAAAAACATTTGGTATGAGCTCTGTTGATGCACTGAAGGATGCTGCTGAAAGAACGCCTTCTAAAGATTTCAGACAGGTTTTACTTGGTATTGTATCGACAATTGAATCTGGTGGCAATATTATAGAATTTTTAAATAAAATGTCAGAAAAGGCACTTTTTGATTACAGGATAAAAAGGGAGAAATATCTAAAAACTCTTTCAACATACGCAGACATTTATACAGCACTTCTTGTCGCAGCACCGCTTATGATGCTTTCTCTTCTTGCAACAATGAGTATAATAGGTGGGAGTATAATGGGACTTACAATAGAAGCATTAATGCTGCTCATAACATGGGTGTTATTACCAGTGCTGAATATTGGATTTCTCATATTCATTCACGTAACATATCCAGGTGTATAAGATGAAAATTGGAAAAACAATCATACACGAGGCCATTTTCATAGCAGTCGGTATATTAATTATTGTATTAAATGTGACAATAATTTCACAGGTTGTCCCGTTCATTGCACCTCTAATAAACGTACTCGGGGCAATGATTGCTATTGTACCCCCGTTTTTGATATTTTATGGAAAATATCGAATGAACAAAGAAATTGAGGAACAGTTCATAATTTTCATAACAGATTTAACGCAGGCGATAGATTCCGGAATGACATTACCAATTGCACTTAAACATTCTGCTAAAAAGGATTACAGGTCTTTAACTCCATATGTGAGAGAAATAAACAGTAAAGTTGATTGGGGAATCCCTTTTGAAAAAACTCTGAAGCTTTTTGCCAAAAAAATGCAGTCAAGTCCAATAAAGAGATCTGTCAGTACAATAATAGAAACTTACAAAGTAGGTGGAAAGATATCGGATACACTAAAGGCGATTGGGCAATCGCTCATAGAAATCAATAAGATAAAACAGGAAAGATCAGCATCAGTACAGTCTCAAATTGTAACTTCATATCTGATATTTTTCATTTTCATTTTCATTTTAGTCATACTGAAAACATTCCTCATACCTGCTCTTGGTGGTATGAATACACCGACAATGGGTGAAATGGAAGGGAATCCCAGTGTTCCGATAGAAGTTTACACTCAGGCTTTCATAAATTTCATAATAGTTCAAGGCTTTTTTGCAGGTCTTGCCACAGGTAAAATGGCAGAAGGCTCTATTATAAGTGGTCTAAAGCACAGTATAGTGTTAATATCGATAGGATACACTATATTTTCAATATTTGGCCAATTACAATTGTCATTGTTTTAAATATATGATAAGAATATGTATATGCAAGAGGTGAGTATATGGGAAGAATAAAAACAATCTCTATAAAATCGCTCGGTAATGAGCTAATAAAGGATAATGCAGACAAGTTCACAGATGATTTTGATAAAAATAAGATTGCAATTGGTGAATTAAAGGACGTGAAGTCAAAAAAACAAAGAAATGTCCTGGCTGGTTACATAACAAGAGAAATGAGAAAAGCGAAAAAGAGCGGTCTGTGATTATCATGGAACTGGAAAGTGTTATTGAAAAAGCTTTTATTGTCAGACCTGATGATAGTGTTTCTCACGTAATTTCTAAAATGGCAGAAAACAAAAAACACGAAGCCTTTCTTTTTGATACTGAATTCAGAGGAATTGTGACACTAAGTGATGTAATTAAAAGAAAAGTAAGCGATCCTGATAAAACAAAGATATCATATTTTGCAAAATCATTGAAACCATTTCCATCAGATGCTTCTGTGAGTGATGTAATAAATTATATGATGGTGAGTGAATACAGAACACTTCCCGTAAAAAGTAACGGAGAAATTTTTTCTGTATCGAAACCGAAACTTTTACGATTTGTCAAGGACTCTGTTTTTGAAGGTAAAAAAGTGAAGAATGTAATGCAGTTTCCGTACTGTGCAAGTGAGAGTGACGACATAAAAACAGTTATTTCAACTATGAAAGAAACTGGATTATCAAGATTGCCAATTCTGAACAAGGCAGGAAAGTTTACCGGTCTTGCAGATAGTTTAAGTCTTGTTGATATTGTTAGAGACAGAACATCATCAAAACGTGGAGACATGTTTGGTGACAAAAGAAAATTGGGTGAAATAGGGATAAACAAGTTCACAAGAAAGGATGTTGTGAAGGTCGATCCAGATATACCACTAAAGAGCATAGTGAAGAGAATTTCTGAAGAAGGCGCCTGCACAGTAATAGTTGAAAAGGACGAGAAGTTCCTTGGGATGATCACGGCAAAAGACATATTCAAACTCATAGGCAAATCCCTTGAAACTGTTTACGTAAGAGTGAGCGGGCTTGATTCAGAAGATAATTTCATAAAAGGCAAAGTTGACGATCTCATAGAAAACACAATAAGCAAACTCATTAAAGTCATTCCTGTCACGTATGTCGCAGTCCATGTCGAAACCCATCAATCTGGTGGAAGAAGAACAAAATACTCTGTTGAAGGCAGATTTGTAACTGAGAAAGGTAATTTCTTTGCAGGTGATATCGAATGGGATCCAACAAAAGCTGTTAAGAATTTCTTAGATAAAATAGAAAGAGAAGTCCACAAGAAAATCGACAAGAAAAGAGGGCGCTGATTTGGAACATCCACGTTTTTTAAATTTTAAAGTAATATTTATCACATGGTGTATAAATTTACATTGGTGTGTGAAGGGAATGTATCCGGTGTTGACAAGCCGATAAAATATGAAATTGTCGATTTCTATAAAATGGTCCATGGACGCAAAGACATACCAATAGACAATAATATCATTTCAAACTTCCGCGAGTCTGAAGGTATATGCTTCAGAGACGAGTAAATTCATGATACTTCTCTTCGTCAGGATTAGGGGGGACGTTAATTTTTAAAACTTATTTTTATTTCTAGATAATGGAATATGTCCACAATTTCAAAGTAGGAAATATTCATGCACGGCCAATAGGGAGAATGGTCAATGAAATTGGTGACATATATCGTAATCTCCCCGGTATTAAGATTGATTTCAGAAACGAACATGAAACACTTACAGGCGCTAATTTTCCAAACCTGTTTTATGGACACAAATTTCGTGAAGGGAGTGACGCAAAAATGGTCGCGGAAGGAGATTTCGGTATTGAAATTTTGAAGAATGCTGATGAAAGTGTTGCACGTTATATCTCTAAAGATTAGAACATCTTTTTTCCGTCAAAGAAATCATCGATTGTCTTTTCAAGATCTTTTATTTCAACACGTATTTGTTTCATACTATCTCGATCTCTAAGTGTTACGTCGTCTTTTTCAAGACTATCATAGTCTACTGTTATCGCAAGTGGAACACCGAGTTGATCATAAATAACATATCTTTTTCCTATGGACTGTTTTTCATCGTATTTTGTCTCGTATTTTGTTTTTAAAGTTTTGTGAATTTCTCTTGCTTTATCGTTAACACCATCTTTTCGAACTAGTGGGAGTATTACAATATCCATTGGTGTAAGATTTCTTGGAAAACTTAGTATAGGTTTTCCATCTCTCTCATCAAAGGAATTTTCAAGTATTGAGTAAAAAATTCTGTCAAGACCCATAGATATCTCAAAGACATGCGGAATGAATTTTTCCTCGTCTTCTACAACGCTAAGATCTGCACCAGATACTTTCGAGTGCGATGAAAGATCATAGTTTGTTCTGTAGTTACAAGCAACAAGTTCAAGCCATCCTATGCTTGTTTTGAATTCGAAATCCCATGTTTCTTTTGAATAGAATGCTTTTGCATCATCATCAAGTTCCCTGAATCTGAAATCTTTTGGATCAAATCCGCAAGTTTCAAAGAATTTTTGTGTAATTACAATGTAATACGCAACAAGCTTTCCTGAAACTATTTTTTTCTTAACAGCTTCCTCTGCTGTTATTGAAATTGTTTCTTTTTTCCCTAACAGTCTTAGGCGAAGTTTTGTTTTTTTAATGCTGTCAAATTCAGGACATTCGTTTATTTTTTTAGGATTGAAAAACACCTCTGTTTCGAGTTGGCTAAATTCCCTTGTTCTTATCAGGCCCTGACGTGGGGATATTTCATTACGGAATGATTTACCAACTTGTGATATTGGTAAAGGAAGTGTAACTCTGGCTGTTTTGTAAATTTTTTGAAATGCAGTAAATATGTTTTGACATGTTTCTGGTCTCAGGTAAGCATTGTAATCGCCTGACAGAGGACCTATAGAAACACCTATCATCATATTGAATTTTTTGACCTTGGCAAATTTCCCTTTACATTCGGGACAGTTTACTTTATGTTTTTCGATTAATTTATCGAATTTGGAAATTTCCATTGCTTCGGGTATTTCCTCACCGGTTTTCTTTTCTAAAAGTTTATCTGCTCTGAATATCTTGTGGCATTTTTTGCACTGTATCAGTGGATCAACAAAGCTCTTCAAATGACCAGATGCTTCAAAATTATTTTTTGGAAGTATGATACATCCATCAATTTCAATTGAATCTATTTTCCTAACAACTTCCTTTCTCCACACATCTGCAATTTTTCTTCTGAGTGTGGCCCCAAGATGACCAAAGTCCCAGAAACCCGAGGGAGGAGAATGTATCTCTGCTGATGGAAAGAACAATCCTCTCTGATCAGCAAGTTGTTGTATACGCGCAAATTTATCCATGTTTATCACATATAAATTTATTGTGGCCGTTTTAATAAGATAGTATGTTAATGGAAAAATCAATTAAGCTTGATTTACACATACATTCCAAATTTTCAAAAGATGGTACAATGACCCCTGAACAAATAATTTCCATCGCAAAAAATGTCGGTCTAGATGGAATAGCAGTAACTGATCACAACACAATAAAGGGGGGAATTGAAACTGCAAAAATATGTGATGATAATTTTATAGTTATTGTTGGATCTGAAATAATGACAACACATGGAGAAATAATTGGTCTAGGTTTAACAGAAGATGTACAAGATGGTTTGACCCCACTTGAAACATGCAAACTCATAAAAAAACAAGGAGCTTTAGTAGTAGTTCCACACCCGTTTGATAAATTCAGAAAAGGTGTTGGAAGTGAACTTGAAAAAATAGTAGAACATGTAGATGCAATAGAAACTTTCAACTCAAGAACAATGATGACTAAATTTAATAAAAAAGCTGATGAGTTTTCAGAAAAATATAATGTTCCTAGAATTGCATCATCAGATTCTCATTTCCCAGATGAAATTGGTTCTTCATATACAATATTAAACTGCGAATTAGACGTAAAATCAATATTAAATGAAATTAAGAGTGGTAAAACAGAAATATCGTGCCGTAAAACGGGCATAAAACCACACTGGAAAACATTCAAAGGGAACGTAAAGAGAAAATTCTAGATAGGTTTTAATTCTGTTATATTTTCTATGTCTTCTTTTATTTTATTTTCTATGTCTTCGAGTGTCTCATATTCTTTCAGCTTATCTGTTAAATTATCAACATGGCCTGTTATGGCATCAGGTATTTCTTCGACTATTACATCGGTGTACACATCAATCGTATCTGCCATCTGACTATTCAAAAGTCCGACAGCTGGTATTGTGAGTATCAAAAATGAGAGTATAACGACTGGTAAAAGCATATATTCTGTAATTAGCATATTATCTATTTTATGGAATTTTATGTCCATCTGTTTGAAAAGAAGTATAATGAAAAGTGGAATCACTATTAAAAATATCATGCTAATGGGCATGCCGTAATAGATAAATGATATCATATACGAAGTAAGACCTGTGATTCCAAGACCACCAATAATTTTTTTGTTTGTTTTTATTGTCTTGCCCTTGAAATCAAATTTGTATATGATGTAACTTACATTATAAGCTATTGCAAAAGTAAGTAATATCCAAAATGGGAATCTTGTAATATCCGTTGTTAGTGCAAACCATGCGCACGAAAATTTCAAAAACTCTATCACAGTCATATTTATTGAAGTTTTGTTCATGCTCTTTTTGTATCTCGTGTAAGGGGATGAATGCAAAAAATTGAGTGCAATCATACCAGCAACCATTGCAAAAAACCATCTGTTTACGAAAAAAGATATGCCAAAACCCACAACTAGGAATGTCAATGTTATAATTTTTGCCTGCTTAAATGACATGTCTCCGCTAGCTAAAAGCTTCCATCTAAGTTTTTCGCTGTCTTTTTTGTCTTCTTCGTAATCAACTAAATCGTTGTACATGTAAACAGCTGAATACGATATCAAAAATCCTGAAAGGGCAACCAAAAGTGTGGTTATATCAGGATTTCCAATTATCACCCAATACAAAATTGCACTGAGTGCAAACTGTACTATATTTTTTGGTAAGCTAACTGTAACACTGTTGAAAAGGATTTTTTTTATCATAATATCACTTCTTTTTCCTCGCTTTTATTATAAGAGTTGAAGCGAGTGTTGTTTTTTTAGCAAAGAATGAATCAACATTATTCCATAATTTTTCCTTCCACTCTGTTCTTGTCCCATCGGCGAATACTGGACTACCCATAGAACTTTCAACATAGAACCCCTTCAAATGCAACAATTCTATCAGGGATCTTTTTGTAAATGCGTGTATATGACCCATACCATCTTTGATTAATGGGTTTCCTGTATATGTTTTCATTGAAGATTCTATCCAAATCGGCATATATCCCAGTAGCAGAAATCCTCTGTTATACCAAGAAGCTATGTTTGGCACTGAAATTACAACATACCCACCTGGCTTTAATGCACGATTAACATTTTCTAAAAGTCTTTCTGTATCATACACATGCTCAATGACATCACCACAAAATATTGCATCAAACGTGTTTTTCTTGAATGGAAATTTATCACGATCTATATCTACAACTTTTGCTTTTATTCCTCTTTTTTTGGCTTTCAATACTGCGCTTTTGCTTATATCTATCCCGTAAGCATTCGCCTTTGTAAAATTTTTAAGCATTGAAGTTATCACACCATCGCCGCAACCGATATCCAATATCTTACCGTTTTTGTGTTCACTAAACAAACCAATAACTATTTTCATTTTTCTTTTTTGTACACGGTAATATTTCTCAGATTTCTTACCAAACATATCTGAATAAAATATATTATTGTATTCTCCGGTGTCCATGTAGAAATTTTTGTGCCTCAAGGTTATAAAAATGGAAAATCAATTTAATTTTATGAATATCCTTAAAATCATCGAAACTCTTAGCCCAATTGAGAGGGAAGTTCTTCCTTTCATAAAAAATGGTATTGAACTGAAAGAACTTACCCGGGATTCTAATAAAAAAGATGTTGAAGTAATGCGTGCTTTACAATGGTTAGAAAACAAAAAGGCCGTGAAAATAAATTCAGCCACAAGAGATGTACTGGAATTGGGATCAAATGGGAAGATGTATGTAAAAGAGGGTTTACCTGAAAAAAGGTTCCTCAAAGGACTGAAAGGAAAGATGACACTCGAAGATATACGAAAAGCAGCTAAACTTGACAATGATGAAGTAAGGGTATGTTTGGGTCTACTGAAGTCCAAGTACGCTATAACAATACTTGGAGGAGTTGTAGAAGCCACGGCAGAAAGTAGTAATGTTCTCAAAAAAGGTTTTTCTGAAGAGGAGTTTTTAAAAAAACTGCCAAAAGATATTGGAACGTTAAATGATGAAGAAAATTCTATGATGAAGAGATTGTTCAAAAGAAAGAATGTTGTTTGTAAAAATGTTGCAAAACTCAAGTATGCTGAATTAACAGGTCTTGGTAAAAAATTAGTCAGGGAAACGAAAAATATGAAAATAGACCTAACCGAGAGATTGACACCGAAAATGCTAAAGGATGGATCATGGGAAGATACTACCTTTAGAAGATATGATGAAACGACAAAAGTTCCAAAATTTTTCGGTTGAAAT